>JAEELE010000136.1 GCA_016288755.1 Oscillospiraceae bacterium | reverse complement strand
CACGATATCGCTGTGGCAGACATCACACTTGCCGCCCTGCGAATCCTCGTGGGAGAGGACGACCTTGCAGCTCGGGCAGTAGTTGACCAGAGTCTTGTCGCGGAACACAAGCCCGTGCTCGAACATCTTGAGGAAGATCCACTGGGTCCACTTGTAGTAGCCCTCCTCGGTGGTGTCGACGACGCGCGACCAGTCAAACGAGAAGCCGACGCGCTTTAATTGCCCCGTGAACTTTTTGATGTTCTCGTCGGTGACCTGTCTGGGGTGGACACCGGTCTTGATCGCGGTGTTCTCTGTCGGCAGACCGTAGGCGTCAAAGCCGATCGGGAAGAGGACATTGTAGCCCTGCAGCCGGCGCTTGCGGCTGACGACCTCGAGCCCCGAATACGCCTTGATGTGCCCGACGTGCATGCCGTGCCCGGAAGGATACGGGAACTCGACCAGCGCGTAGAACTTCGGCTTTTCGGAGCCGTTCTCGGCGCGGAAGGTCTGGTGCTCCTCCCAGTAGCGCTGCCATTTCTGCTCGACCGCAGAGAAATTATACTCCTGCATGATGATAATAAACCTCACTTTCGTGAAATAGGATAAACAATTCAGATGCTCACTGCTTCGGATAGCGCGTGATCGCATACGCCGTTTCGCCGGAAAAGACCTCCGACAGCGGCATCGTGCGGAACCAGTGCACCCTGCCGTCGTAATTGCCCTCTGCCAGCACCAGCTCGTTCGCGCGGATCTCCAGCACCACGACAAAATGCGTATCATTCAGCACGCGCAGCAGGTCGCCGACCCGCAGCTGCGTATAGTCATTATATTTCCGCGCGGGCAGATCGCCGAATGCCGCATCGCTCAGCCGGAAGGCAAATGACGCACAGCCGTAGCCGCCCCGGAAAATGCCGCCCTTCCACGCATAATAATCCGCGTTGGTGTTCGGCGTGCCCTCCGGCAGCACCTTCTGCATCGCGAGCATCGCCTGATAGACCGAAGCCTCCGTCGGACCGGCAGACGCGGCAGTCGCCGTGGTGGATGCGGTCGTGCGCACAGTCGTTGTTGTGCGTGCAGTCGTCGTTGTGCGCGCGGTCGTGGTCTGCTTTTTCGTTGTTGTCGTGCGCGCCGCCGTGGTCTGCTTTTGAGTCGTTGTTGTGCGCGGAACGGTCGTCTGCTTCTGCGTCGCTGTTGTGCGCGGGAGCGTTGTTCCGGCGGAAGTCGTTGTTGTTGTTGCGGCGGCGGTCGTTGTTGTAACGGTCGTTCCTGTTGTGACCGTCGTGGTCGTCGTTGCTGCCGCGGCAGTCGGCGACGTGCTTTCCGCAGCCGTGCTGTCCTGCTCCGTCAGCGCCGTGACCGCCGTTTCGGTCTCTGACCGTGTCTGCTCCTCTGTATGGGCTGATATCTCGGACGGCTCAGTCCGAACCGCATCCTTTCCGCAGCTCACCAGCGTGAACGCTGCGAGCAATGCCGTCATAAACGCGGCAAAGCGGCTTGATCGCTGCTGCTTCATGGCGATTCACCCTTTGCACTGTCCGGGCGGATATTTGCCCCGACGGTCTGTGAGAGCAATGAATGCAGCCCCTCCTCGAGACGGCTGCTGTCATACGCCTCAATACGGTGCTGCCGCTCAAGATAATACTCAAAGGAGGGCGGCAGCTCGGTCTTGTCTATGCGCAGAATGCGGAAGCACGGGTGAATGCCGCCGCCCTTGAAGGCAACGGCGATCTCATTGAGCACATGCTCCGAGCGGAGGCTGTGCTCGCTGAGAATCAGCACAAATTCGCGCGAACGGCGGATCGCCGTCACGATCTCACCGGCAAAATCGGAGGTCTGCACGTCGCGGGGCGTAAACCACGCATTCAAGCCCTCGTTCTCGAGCATGTCCGCGAGCCGCTCCGTCAGCGCCTGATCCTTTGAGGAATGGCTGATGAACGCCAGCGGACCCTCCGGCAGACGGATTCCGGGTATGCTCAGTGCGCCGGATTCCTGCTCGCCGCGCACCGCGTAGGATTGCTCCAGCGTCTTGGCAATCAGATATGCCTTGCGCGGATGATATTCGATAAACATGATGCGCTGTGCCTGCTGGCAGTGCTTGAGAAAGCCGATACACTCGGTAATCATCGGATAGAGCACAAGATGGGTGTCAATGCCCTGACAGCCTGCACCGAGCAGCGGCATCGCGACGGTGCCGACCGGAATGCCCGAGAGTGCCGCGATCTCCAGCATGCGGAAATAGGCAGAGAGTGCGCGCAGCATCTGATCCTGCGTCTGCTTCCAGCCGTCTCTTGCGGGATTGAACGGGCTCATTTCGACGCAGCCGATGCGCCCGATCGGAAGTCCTCCGTCCGTGACCGCGCGTGAAAGCCAGATATTGCCGTGATCGCGCAGGTCGATCTCGGGCTCGAACGACAGCTGCAGCGTCGAGATGCCGCAGCGGTCCAGCGCCGCATGCACCGTGCGCGGCGTCGGGGTATACGAATTGTAGAATGCAGAGACGGTCATCACATCGACCGGCTCATCCAGCGCGGCGATATCCGCGTGATAGACGCCGATCGTCTTGTCACCGGTTCCGGTCTGAATGGTCAGCTCTGTCATCGGAATCATAAGCGCACCTCACGGTCTGCCGCAGTGCTTCCGGATCTCCGGATGAAATGCGAGCAGACAGGCACATAGCATGTCGGCAACGCCCTCGAGCGTATAGAACAGATAGGGCGAGACCTGCGTGAACAGCCCCTTGATATTGGTCGGCAGATTGATGCAGGCGACGAGCATCAGCAGGATCGCGATGACCGTATTGCTCCATTTCACGCCGAACCAGAAGCAGATCAGCGCCGCAAACCCGAGCGCCAGCGGTGCCAGACTGCCGCCGAGCACCAGACAGTTGAACACGGGCTTCACGCACATATAGACAGCGACGCCGAGCGCGAGCTTCTGCCCGCGTGACATCTGCGGGGCATCGCTCATGCGTTCGCACCGCCTTCGTCGATCAGCAGATGCGAGATATCGACCTGCTCACCGTCCGCCCAGAGCCGCTCGAGCTGATACTCCGCTCTGGTATCGCGCAGGAACACATGCACGACGATATCGTTGAAGTCGAGCACGATCCAGTTCGCCGTGCGGATGCCCTCGACGCCTCTGGGCTCCTCGCCGAGCTGCGAGAGCTGAAACTCGACCTCGTCTGCAAGTGCCTTGACCTGCGTGGTGCTCGTGCCGTTCGCGATGACAAAATAGTCCGCGATGATGGTCAGATTGGTGATGCCGATGACCTGAATGTCCTCTGCCTTCTTGCTGTCGAGAATTTTCACGATCTTTTCGAGCTTTTCCTGTGTCGTCATACTGATTCCTCCTTTTTTCTGTAAGCTGATTTTCGGAACAACCCTAATGTGCGTGTTAGAAGCCAGAAGTTACGGAACAACTCCTCGCTCCTCACTTGGCTTTCTGCCTGTCCTTCTCGGCGCAGACCGCGAGATAGTAGTTATACGCCTCGACCGTGCAGACCGGGAGCGGATTGCCCTTCCGGATGACGCTGTCGATCGCCCACGAAAACGCCTCGAGCATCGCACGCTGCAGATCGGTGTGTGCCAGCTTGCGGAAGCGGTCGACGTCGCGGTAGCTGCGCTCTGCGGAAATCAGGTCTGCCATATAGACGATCTCCTCGAGCCTGGTCATGTTTGCGTGTCCGACCGTGTGCCAGCGCGCCGCACTGAGCACCTCCGGGTCGTCGATGCCGAGCTCCTCGTGCATGTAGGCAGCCGCGGCAATGCCGTGCCACACGGGCTTTGCGTACCATTCCGCGTCGCTGACGGGAAACGGGCCGCTCATCATCAGTGCGTGCTGCTCCGGAAACGGCAGCTCCTTGCAGCAGTCGTGCAGCAGCCCCGCGAGATACGCGCGTGCGGGGTCCGCGCCCCATTTTTCCGCGAGCTCCCATGCCGCTCGGGCGACATTGACCGAGTGCGTGAAGCGCTTTTTCGAGAGCCGCACCTTCAGCAGCGCCGTCAGTGTGCGGATTTTATCATTCTGTGCTGCCTTGCCCAAGACCGGCGCCCCCTGTTCCGTAGAGTCTGTGTTCCTGTATATATTGTACTACATTTTTCGGCAAAAGGCAAGAGGCATCCTGCCCTTTTTGCAGCATTGTGCGAATTTGTGTCGAGGAGACCGGCTTTGCACCGAGCGGGCAGACCGTGACCTCCGCGCCGGGTGCGACCTTGCAGAGCATCTCCGCCTTTTCGAGCAGTGCGGGACGGTCGCCCGTTTCGCGCGAGACCGCACAGACCCGCGCCATCGAGAGGATCTCCTGCCAGCAACGCCACTGATCGAAGGTCAGCAGCATGTCGCTGCCGATCATCAGCGTCCACTGCACATCGGGCTGCGTCTGCGTCAGATGCCGCAGCGTCTCGACCGTGTAGGAGCGCCCCGGGCGGGTCATTTCCCAGTCGGAGACCGAAAGCCACGGGCGGTTTTTCGCCGCCAGCCGGCACATGGCAAGGCGGTCGGCGGCGGGTGCATAGGCGGAGGAATCCTTGTGGGGCGCCTCCCCCGTCGGCATGAGCAGCACGCCGTCGAGCTGCAGATATTTCCGCACGCCCAGCGCCAGATGCAGATGCCCGCTGTGAATCGGGTTGAAGCTGCCGCCGAAGAGCCCGAGCTGCTTCATTTTGACTTGTCCTTTGCGGGCACAAGCTCGATCACCGGCTTTTTCGGGTGACGCTTGTAAAGCACGAAGCGCGACCCGATCACGAAAACGAGCTCGGAGCCGGTCTGCTCCGCGATCAGCTCTGCCGCCTCACGGGGCGAATATTCGCAGGTCTCGAGCACGCGCAGCTTGATCAGCTCTCTCGCGAGCAGCGCGTCGGAGACCTGCTTGAGAAGCTGCTCCCCGATGCCGCCCTTCCCGACCTGCAGAATGGTATCCATATTGTTCGCGAGGGCGCGAAGCTGCGCTCTCTGCTTGCTTGTCAGCATGATATACTCCTTTCAGTTTGCCTGTTCGTCCGCGGGCTCCTGCTGTCCTTCGGTGAAGCAGAGCCCCGCGCCCTTGTTCAGTGAAAGATCGTGCCAGAGAATGCCCTGAGGCGTCAGCAGAAATTCCGCCTGCTGATGCAGATCGTACGCGGTCACGGGCGGTGTATTGTCTTCGTCCATGTCATAGCGGGTGCCGTCTGTGCAGATGAGCCTGCCGTCTGCGAATTTCATTGATTCGTATTCCCACATCTCGGCGGCTTTCATGCCCTCTGCGCGAATCAGCACGCCCGCATAGCTGCCCGGCGAAAACGATTCGATCGTGAGAAAATAGGTGCCGCACTGCCAGCTGCCGCAGAAATCCTCCGCCGACTGCGCAATGCTCTGCACCGCCCCGGTATCCGCCGTCTGCCCGCAGCCGTTCAGGAGCAGGCACGCGCAGGCGACGATGACCGTTCGTTTCATTTCATGCCGCCGCTGAGCAGGTTCAGCTCCGCGAGGATGCGCTGCACGTTCTCCGCCTGATGCGGCAGCTTTCCGCCGTAGATCTTCGGCAGCAGCGTGAATCTCAGCTTGCCGTTCCCCTGCCCGCTGAAATATTCCAGCCAGACCTCGGTCTGGTTGCCGAGCTTCTGGAAAATATTCTGCCGCAGCCTGAGCTTTGTGACGGTCGACAGGTCGGCAGAGATCTCCGATTCGCCGAGCAGACCGACCTTGACGCCGATGAGCCGCCCGCCGTCGGTCAGACCGAGAAAGCCCGCCGTGGGATAGCGGGAGGCAAAAAAGCCGGTGTCCTGATAGCTGCAGTAGACCGCAGCCTCCAGTGATTCGCCGGGCAGCAGCAGCGGCTCCAGCGTGCGGTACATCTCCGCCTCGTCCCAGATTTTAGTAAGCGATGCCATATTCCACCTCACGAAATGTCAGCAAGATCAAGATAATCGCCGCCGTGCTCCGCGATGTAGTCCTTGCGTGCGGAGAGATTGTCCCCCAGCAGCATGTCAAACATCTGCTCGGTCGATTCCGCGTCCTCCGGCGTGACCCTGATGATGCGTCTGGTCTCGGGATTCATTGTCGTCAGCGCCATCATCCGGGCTTCGTTCTCGCCCAGACCCTTCGAGCGCTGGAGTGTGTATTTTCTGTCGCCGATCATGCCGAGAATCTTGACGCGCTCCTTCTCGTCATAGGCAAAATAGGTGCGGTCCTTCGTCGTGATCTCAAAGAGCGGCGATTCCGCGATATAGACATAGCCCTCGCGGATCAGCGTCGGAGCGAGCCGGTAGATCATCGTCAGGATCAGCGTGCGGATGTGGAAGCCGTCCTCGTCCGCATCGGTACAGATGACGATCTTATTCCAGCGCAGATTCGCGAGATTGAAGGTCTGCAGCTCCTTGTTCGCCTTTGCCGTGACCTCGACGCCGCAGCCGAGCACCTTGAGCAGATCGGTGATGATCTCCGACTTGAAAATGCGCGAATAATCGGCCTTGAGGCAGTTGAGGATCTTGCCGCGCACCGGCATGACTGCCTGAAACTCGGCGTCACGCGCCATTTTGACCGAGCCCAGAGCCGAATCGCCCTCCACGATGTAGAGCTCGCGGCGGTCGGTGTCCTTCGTGCGGCAGTCGACGAATTTCGCGACCATGTTGGAGAGGTCGAGCGTGCCCGAGAGCTTCTTTTTGAGGTTGAGGCGCGTGCGCTCGGCGTTCTCGCGGGAGCGCTTGTTGATCAGCACCTGCTCGGCGATCCGGGCGGCGTCGTCGGGATTTTCGGTGAAATAGACCTCGAGCTGATGCTTCAGGAATTCGGTCATCGCCTCATAGACGAACTTGTTCGTGATCGCCTTCTTGGTCTGGTTCGCATAGGACGCCTGCGTCGAGAAATTCGAGGAGACCAGCACAAGGCAGTCCTGAATAT
This sequence comes from Oscillospiraceae bacterium, assembly GCA_016288755.1. Classification (GTDB taxonomy): domain Bacteria; phylum Bacillota; class Clostridia; order Oscillospirales; family Ruminococcaceae; genus Firm-04. The sequence goes on along the minus strand of JAEELE010000136.1, from coordinate 19,506 downwards.
CCTGAAAATTGATCTTGCTCTCGTTCTTCTGATATTTGTTGCCGTTCTTGAGGAAGGCGTCGATCTGCGCGGTGAAGGCGCGCTTGACCGCGTCGTCGGGCGAGCCGCCGTGCTCGAGCCAGCTGGAATTGTGATAGTATTCGAGCCGCTGCACCTGATTGGAGAATGCGAACGCGACCGAAATCTTGAGCTTGTATTCGTCGCGGTCGGCGCGGTCCCTGCCCTTGCGGTCGGTCTGCCAGAACTGCACCGGCGTCAGGGGCTTCTCCCCGACGATCTCGTTGACATAGTCGACAATGCCGTTTTCGTAGAGAAATTCGGTCGTCTCGAATCTGCCCGGCGCGGTCTCGTTTTTGTAGACGAACAGCAGATTCGGGTTGACGACCGCCTGCCGCTTGAGCACGTCTTTGAACCATTCGTCGGTGACGGCGATATCGGTGAAGACCTCGAGATCGGGCTTCCAGCGGGTGCGGGTGCCGGTCTGCTTCCGGGTCGCGGGCTCCTTTTTCAGCCCGCCGATGTTTTCGCCCTTCTCAAAGTGCAGCGTATACTGCTGCCCGTCGCGGATGACCGTGACGTCCATATATTCCGAGGCAAACTGCGTCGCGCAGAGTCCCAGGCCGTTCAGGCCCAGCGAGAAGGCGTAGGTCTCGCCCTGTGCGTCATATTTGCCGCCCGCGTAGAGCTCGCAGTAGACAAGCTCCCAGTTATAGCGCTGCTCGCCGGGGTTCCAGTCGACCGGGCAGCCGCGCCCGAAGTCCTCGACCTCGACCGAGCCGTCCAGAAAGCGCGTGATGAGAATTTTCTTGCCGAAGCCCGCGCGCGCCTCGTCGATCGAATTCGTGATGACCTCAAAGACCGAATGCGCGCAGCCGTCGAGCCCGTCCGAGCCGAAGATGACCGACGGACGCTTGCGCACCTTGTCCGGACCCTTGAGCATGGTGATGCTGTCGTTGCCGTATTCCTGCGGTTTTTTTGCCATTCTGGGATTCTTCCTTTCTTCTGTTGAAAAGCATTGAAAAGTCATACTTTGTTAGTATACCACATTCTGCCCGGTTTTGTCAACTGTCGGCAGGTTATGAATTCTGCGCGGTTCCGGTTGACAAAATGCCAGTTTCTGTGGTATAATAACGTGATATAATATGCGGCTTTATCAGTGAGGAGTGAGCAGTTAGGAGTGAGGAGTTGTTCCGCATCCCCCGCGCTCTGCGCCGAACCGGAATGCGGCAGATACGCGCAAGCCGCTGAAAAACTGCGCACTCCGAACTTATCCATTCTCAAAATCTGTCTAAGGAGGCATCACGCATGATTTATGTTTTTCTCGCAAACGGCTTTGAAGAGACCGAGGCGATCACGCCGATCGACTGCCTGCGCAGAGCCGGACTGACCGTCCAGACCGTCGGCATCGGCGGCAAGGTGATCACCGGGTCGCACGGCATCCCCGTCACCGCCGATATCACGCCCGAGCAGGTCGTGCTCGACGACGCGCTCGAAATGGTCGTGCTGCCCGGCGGCATGCCCGGCACGCGCAATCTTGACGCCGACAGCACCGTGCACGCCGCGCTCGAATTCTGCGCCGCAAACGGCAGAAAGATCGGCGCGATCTGTGCCGCGCCCTCTGTCCCCGGCAAAATGGGGCTGCTGAAAGGGCACCGCGCGGTCTGCTTCCCCGGCTTTGAGGACGAGCTGCTCGGCGCGGAGGTCGGGCACGAAAAGGCCTGCATCTCCGGCAATTATATCACCGCACGCGGGGCTGGCGCCGCCATTGAATTCGGGCTCGCGCTGGTGCAGGCGCTCTGCGGCGTCGCCGTCGCGGATGCCCTCGGCAGCAAGATGGAATTCGTATGAGCGAGCTGAACGCGCGCAAGCGGGAGCTCCGTGCACAGATGCGGCAGCTTCGCGCAGATATGCCGCTGCATGAGCGTTCTGCCGCAGATGCCGCGATTTTAGAGCGCGTCTGCGCACACCCGCTCTATCAAGCCGCAAAGACCGTGCTCGCCTATGTCTCGATGCCGCATGAGGTCGCGACCCGCGAATTTCTCGCGCGCTGCCTCTCCGACGGCAAAACACTCGGGCTGCCGGTCTGCGATGCGGATACCCGCATGATGACCTTCTACCGCCTTGACAGTCCTGCGGAGCTCACCGCCGGCGCATACGGCATTCCCGTGCCGCCGCAGCAGGAGAGCCGCATTCTGCAGCCCGATGCGGAAACGGTCGTGCTCGTGCCGATGCTCGCCTTTGACCGCGAGGGCTACCGGCTCGGCGCAGGCGGGGGCTATTATGACAGATTTCTCGCACAGTATCCCGGGCTCCCGGCAGTCGGCATCTGCTATGCGCAGTGCCGCGTCGACGCCCTTCCGCGCGACCGCTACGACAGGCGGCTGACGCACTGCATCACCCAACACAATACGGAGGAATACAATGGCAAAGCATAAGAAGAGTAACTGGCTGCTGCCGCAGGACGACAGCGGGGCATCGGGCAAGGAGGAGACCGCAGAGCAGTCCGCCGATGCAGAGACCACCGAAGCGCCCGACGCATCTGCCGCCGACAGCACCGAACACGCCGATCTGCCCGCAGCTGAGAATGTGCCCGATTCGCCCGCGTCTGATGCTTCGGCGGAGTCTGCTGAACCGTCGGAGACTGTCGATTCGTCGGAGCCTGCCGAACCGTCAGAGCCTGCTGAACCGTCAGAGCCTGCTGATCCTGCCGCGGTGACCGATACGCCTGTTGAATCCGCGGAAACGGATACGGCGAAGACCGAAGCGCCGGAATCTCCGGAGGAAGCCGGCATTTCCGGCACCACCGCAGAGGTCGACCGCATTTTTGCAGGCGACGGCGCGGACACGCCTTCGGAGGAAGAACCCGCGGAGGACGCGGAGGAATACGACGACGGCGACGACTACGACGACTACGACGAGATCGAGGCGCGCGAGAAGGACCGCCGCCGCCGCAGAAGAAAGCACCGCCGCCGCAAAAAGGGGCGCGGGCTTTCGTGCTCGCTCGTGCTGCTGACGCTGATCATCTGCTCTGCCGTCGTGCTCTCCGTGGTCATCCTCACGGTCGTCAAGGAGATCTACGGCATTGAAAAGGACGTCAACGAGCGCAATATCCGCATCCCGTCGGGCGCGACGACCACCGATATCGCCGAGCAGCTCCAGCGCGAGAATATCATCTCGCTGCCGACGATGTTCCGCCTGATCTCCCGCATGAACGGCATGGACGGCAGCTATATCGCGGGCGAGCATGTCATCAGCCCGTCGATGAGCTATCAGGCGATGATCAACGAGCTCTGCAAAAACCACGAGGAAGACCGCGAGTATGTCCGCGTGACCTTCCGCGAGGGCATCACGCTGCTCGACGCCGCACGCATCCTGCAGGAGAACGAGGTCTGTCAGGCGGATGCCTTCATCTGGGCATTCAATGCAGGCGGCTACGGCTTCAACTTCGAGAACTATCTCACCGGCTCCTCCAGCCTGAAATTCTACCGCATGGAGGGCTACTGCTTCCCCGACACCTACGATTTCTATGTCAACGAGGACCCGAACATCGTCGCACAGAAGATCTACGAGAACTTCGACAGCAAGATCAGCGCTGCGTATTACACCCGCATGCAGGAGCTCGGCATGTCGCTCGACGAGGTCGTCACGCTCGCGTCGATCGTGCAGGCAGAGGCGCCCTATTCCGAGGAGATGCGCAAGGTCTCGTCGGTCTTCCACAACCGTCTGCTCAACAGTGCGGTGTTCACGAAGCTCCAGTCTGACCCGACCCGCAAATACGTCGAGGACGTCATCCGCCCGAATCAGCAGATTCAGAATACGCTGATGCAGGAGGCTTACAACACCTACGAGGGCACCGGTCTGCCCCCCGGCGCGATCAACAACCCCGGCAAGGCGGCGATCGAGGCAGTGCTCTACCCCGCAGACACCAACTACTATTTCTTCGTTGCGAATGTCGACACCCGCGTGACCTACTACGCGACGACCAACGAGGAGCACGAGGCGAATATCGCGAAGGTCAAGCAGGAGCAGGCGGAAGCCGCTGCTGCACAGAACGACTGATGCGCATTCCGGAGCTGCTCGCGCCCGCCGGCGAGCGGGAAAGCCTTGAGGCGGCGGTGCAGTTCGGCGCAGATGCGGTCTATCTCGGCGCAAAGCAGTTCGGGATGCGCACCGCCCCGAAGAATTTTGACATGCAGACACTCGCCGACGCCGTGCAGCTTGCACACGAGCGCGGCGTGAGGGTCTATCTCACGGCAAATATCCTGCCGCGCAATGCAGAAGCCGCCGCCTTTCCCGGTTTTATCAGGGAGGCGGCGCAGACCGGCATCGACGCGGTGATCGAGGCAGATCTCGGGCTGATCGCGATGACGAAGCGGCTGTGCCCGAGTCTGCCCGTGCACGCCTCGACGCAGACCGGCATTGTCAACTATGAGACCGCCCGCGTGCTGTATGAATCGGGCGTGTGCCGGGTCGTGCTCGCAAGGGAGCTGTCAGTCGGGGAGATCGCGGAGATCCGCGCAAAAACGCCGCCCGCGCTCGAGCTCGAGTGCTTTGTGCACGGCGCGATGTGCATGAGCGTCTCCGGGCGCTGCCTGCTCTCGGAATATCTGACCGGCAGAGATGCGAACCGCGGCGCGTGTGCGCAGTCCTGCCGCTGGAAATATGCGCTCGTGGAGGAAAAGCGCCCCGGGCAGTATTTCCCGGTCGGCGAGACGGAGGACGGCAGCTATATCCTCAATGCAAAGGACCTCTGTCTGCTGCCTTACTTAAAGGAGCTCGCGGATGCGGGCATTGACTCGGTGAAGATCGAGGGCAGAGCGAAATCCGCCTATTACACAGCCGGCGTGACCAATGCCTACCGCACCGCGCTGGACTGCCTGCAAGCCGGTCAGCCGCTCCCGGAATGGGTCACGGCAGAGCTTGACGCGGTCAGCCACCGCCCCTATACGGTCGGATTTGCCTTCGGGCAGCGAAAGGACCTGATCTGGCACGAGCGCAACGGCTATCTGCGCGACTGCGAGGTCGTCGGCATCGTGCAGAAATGGGCAAACGGCAGGCTGTTTGTCAGCCAGCGCAACCGCTTTTTCGCGGGCGATACCGTGGAAATTCTCATGCCGGGTGTGAAGCCGCCTGTTCTGACCGTCACAAATCTGCAAAACGGCGAGGGCGAGCCGATTGAAGCGGCAAATCATGCGGTCATGGACTGCTCCTTTGCCTGTGACCTGACGGAGATTCCCGCAGGTGCCTTTGTGAGAAAGCAGATTGAGGAATAAAAACCGGCCTGTTGTCCGGATTCCGTCATACAGAGGTGATAACCATGCTGTCACAGCCAAACGCTGGCTGGAGTACATTCAAAATTGGAGAATATGAGGGAACAATCAGCTATCTGACCGACATTCCCTTTGACTGGCTGAGAGCCTGTATCAGCGGACTTCGATATGAAATCCCGGCTGCATTTTATACAGACGCAGAGGGCGAGGAGTATTATATCGTATCCGATATGTTCGCCACATTTATTATCAGGGAGCACATCGGTACTGCGGTGACGAAGGTTTACATCGGATTAAAGGATTTTTCCGAGATGCTTCTGAAGGATATCGAAGATAATCTGGAAAGCTGGATCTGGTGGTGCGGCACACCGCTGAACGATGAGCAGTATGCACGCAGAAAAGCCATGCTGCTCAGTCTGATCGAGGAAGCAAAGCAGTGTCTGGAACGCTATATGAAGGAAAGCCCGCAAAATTACTGATACGGAAAAAAGGGGGCGTCTGCACATGAACCTCTTTGAAAAAATCGAACCGCTGCTTCTGAAGGTGCAGAAGCCCGCACGCTATATCGGCGGGGAGCCCGGCAGCGTGATGAAGGACAAATCGCAGGTAACATGCCGCTTTGCCTTCTGCTTCCCCGACCGCTACGACGTCGGCATGAGCAACCTCGGCATGAAAATTCTCTACTCCTGCATCAATGCCCGCCCGGAATACTGGTGCGAGCGCGTCTTTGCGCCCGACACCGATTTTGAGGCGCTGATGCGGGAAAACGGTCTGCCGCTCTACGCGCTCGAAAGCCTGGAGCCGATCGGCGGCTTCGATTTCATCGGCTTCACGATCGGCTATGAGCTCTGCTACACGAATATTCTCAATATGCTCGACTTAGCCGGCGTGCCCGTCCGGCAGCGCGACCGCGGCGAATCCATCTCCCCGATCGTCTGTGCGGGAGGCTCGTGCTGCTGCAATGCCGAGCCGCTGGCGGATTTCTTCGATCTGTTCTTCCTCGGCGAGGGCGAGGAGCTCGACCTCGAGGTCATGGACCTCTACACCAGAATGAAGGCGGAGGGCGCGACCCGCTCCGAATTTCTGCGCGCTGCCGCACAGATCGAGGGCGTCTATGTCCCCTCGCTCTATGACGTGACCTACAACGACGACGGCACCGTCAGAGCCGTGACCCCGAAGGACGGCGCTCCGGCAAGGGTCCGCAAGCGCATCATCAGCGATTTTGACAAGTGCCCTGCGCCCGAGGAGTTTGTCGTGCCGTTCTCCGAGATCGTGCACGACCGCGCCGTGACCGAGGTGCTGCGCGGATGCCTCCGAGGCTGCCGGTTCTGTCAGGCGGGATTTCTCTACCGCCCCTTCCGCGAGCGCAGCCCCGAGACGGTCTGTGCGCAGTCGAAAACGCTGATCGAAAACACCGGCTATGAGGAGCTCTCGCTCTGCTCGCTCTCGACCTCCGACCACTCGCGGATCGAGGAGATGATGGACGGTCTGCTGACCTTCACCGAAACCGAGCATATCAACCTGAGCCTGCCCTCGCTGCGCGTCGACAATTTCAGCACCGGGCTTATGAACCGTCTGCGGCGCGTGCGCTCGAGCGGTCTGACCTTTGCGCCCGAAGCCGGTACGCAGCGTCTGCGCGACGTCATCAACAAGAATGTCACCGAGGAGGAGCTGATGCGCACCTGCAAGATCGCCTTCGATGCGGGGCAGAGCTCGGTCAAGCTCTATTTCATGATGGGTCTGCCGACCGAGACCGACGAGGATATCGTCGGCATCATCGAGCTGGCGCAGCGCGTCGTCGACCTCTATTACACCGAAAAGCGCAAGGGCAAGCCCGTACAGATCTCCTGCTCGATCGCGACCTTTGTCCCGAAGCCCTTCACGCCGTTTGAATTTCACCCGCAGGACACCCGCGAGATGATCGCGCACAAGCAGAAGCTGCTCGAGGAGGCGGTCTCCGGGCACAAGCGCATCCGCGCGAGCTGGCATTTCCCCGAGACGAGCATTCTCGAGGCGGTGCTGGCAAAGGGCGACCGCCGGCTCTGCGACGTGGTATACGGCGCGTGGAAGCGCGGCGCGGTCTTCGACGCATGGAGCGAGCATTTCCGCTATGACCTCTGGCTCGAGGCATTTGCCGAAGCCGGGCTGACCGTCGAATTCTACGCGAACCGCCCGCGCTCCTACGACGAGGTCTTCCCGTGGGATCACATCGACTACTATGTGGACAAGGCGTTTCTCATCCGCGAGAACGAGAAAGCAAAGCTGGCGAAAACGACGCCGCATTGCCGGTTACAGTGTGCAGGCTGCGGCGTGACGAAGGTCACCGGGCATCCCTGCTTCTGAAAGGAGCCAAGTGATGGAGGATTCCGATTTTCTGTTCAAGGTGATGCTGTTCAGCATGCTGGGGCTCGGGGCGGTCATGACCGTTGTCATCATTCTTGCGCTCCGGGCACAGCAAAAGCAGGAGGCGCTGAACGACGCATCGCCGGTCGTGACGCTTTCGGCGCAGCTGATCAAAAAGCGGTATCATACCAACCGGAAGAGCGTCAGTGCGCCGGTGCACTATTATCTGACCTTTCAGACCCTCGACGGCGACGTCTCGGAGCTGAGGGTCTCCGCACAGGCATATCACGCCTGCAATGAGGGCGAATCGGGCGAGCTCACGGTGCAGGGCACGCGGTTTCACGGCTTTGTGCCGCAGGGCAGCGCCGGGCAGGGTATGCCGTAACACCGCGAAAAGGAGAGAATGAATATGATGTTTTCAGGTATTATGCTGCTGCCGATCCTGATGTTCGCGGTGACGGGCGCGGCGATCGCAGCGATCGCGGCGGCGAATGCAAAGAAGAATCAACAGCAGCAGATCGGGACGCAGGCGCCGGCAGTCACGCTCACAGCGCAGATCACCAAAAAGCAGTCCTTTGTCAATCAGACGCAGGTCGGCGCGCCGATCCGGCATTTCATGACCTTTGTGACACAGGAGGGCGCCGTGCTCGAGCTGGAGGTCCCCGCCGATGTCTACGAAGCCTTCCGCGAGGGCGAAAGCGGCGACCTGTGCGTGCAGGGACGGCTGTTTCTCGGGTTTGTCCCGCAGGCGCTGCCCTATGACGCAGTGATGCCGCAGACAGAGCCCGGAGATGCGGATAGCAGCGCCGGGCGCGGCGGCTTCGGCATGCGTCTGCAGTAACCGCGATCCGGCAATAAGCAATCGGGAGTATAACATGAAGCATCCGGGATATGTGTTCGGGATCGTTCCGGTCCCGCTGTTCATTCTGATCGCTGCAGCGGCAGCGTTCGTACTGGTCGTGTTCATTCTGGTGATCGCAGCGATTCTGCGGAATGCGGCAGAGCACCGGCGGAATATGAGCCTTCCGCCGCAGAACGATCACGCCCGCGTCGTCGCAAAGCGCACCGCCGTATCCGGCGAGATGACGACAACACGCTATTATGTGACCTTTGAGCTCGATTCCCGCGAACGTGTCGAGCTGCGTGTTGCCGGCAGCGAATACGGCATGCTCGCGGAGGGCGACGAGGGCACACTGACGCGGCAGGGGACAGAATATGTCTCCTTTGTGCGCATGTGAAACCGAACGGACAGGAGGAAATTCGTATGGATGGGATTGCGATCCTGATTTTTGCAGCTGTTGCGGTTCTTTTCTGCTGCCTGCTTGCAAAATGGATACAGACAGCCATTGCCGACAGCAGGGCGCCGGTGCTGAACCGTGAGGCGGTCATCGCAGAGCTCACCAGCCGCGACGACACCACAATGACACCGATGGGCGCAGACGGCGCGATGATGCCCGTCTCCTCGACAATTTACCTTGCAAAATTCCGCTTCCCGGACGGCAGCACCGAGGAATTCAAGGTGCCGCAGAAGCTCTGGAAGCAGATGCAGGTCGGCATGAACGGCACGCTGACCTCAAAGGGCACGCGGTTTGAGGGCTTCTCCTGAGCGGCTTTGTTTATATTGGAAAGGAAAAAGGAACAGATATGATTTCGGCAGCTACAGCAGCTTATGCAGAGGTTCCCCCGATCTTTATCGTGGGGCTCGTGATGATCGCGATGATTCTTGTCATCGTCGTCGTTCAGATGATTCGCATGATCGCGGAATATCACAAAGCGCGCAAAGACATCATCGAGCCGATCCGGGGAATCGTCAAGGATCGGATCAGATCGCTGACGGAGGAAGGCAGCGATACTGATGCGCCGCAGTCGACCGAGCAGGCGCGCGTCGTTGCGAAGCGCATGCAGATCTGGGGCAGTCACGCCCACACGTTCTATTACGCGACCTTTGAGCTTTCCGACGGCAGCCGCATTGAGCTTCGGCTTTCCGGCGCGGAATACGGCATGCTCGCGGAGGGCGACGAGGGTACGCTCGTGTATCAGGGCAAGCAGCTGGTCAGCTTTGCCCGCAGATAAGGAGCGCCGTCATGCAGAACGTGCACTCGTTTCTTGACGGCTTTTTGTCGTATCTGGAGTTTTCCTCTGTGATCGTGCGCATTCTGATCTTTCTGTTTCTGATCCTGCTGATCACGGTGCTGCTTGCGGCGGTCGCCTATGCTGCGGCACGGTTCGGGCAGGCACCGCAGATCACAGTGCCCGCCTGTGTGACCGCCAAGCGCAGGGCAGTCACGGACGACCCTGCACAGACTGCCTATTACGCGACCTTTGCCCTGCAGAGCGGCGAATGCACCGAGCTTCGCCTGCCCCGCAGATATTACGCCAAAATTGCAGAGGGCGACAGCGGCATGCTGACCTGCCGAGGTACGAGGTTCATCCGCTTTACCCGCTGAAGGAGTGACAGTATGATACCGGTTCGTGCGACCTTTGAGAAGCGCCGCAGAGCAAAATATATCTCGCACCTCGACCTGATGCGCTGCATGCAGCGTGCGTTCAAGCGCGCCGGCGTGCCGATCTGGTATACCGAGGGCTTCAATCCCCATGCCTATCTGATGTTCCCGCTGGCGCTGTCGCTGGGCTATGAGAGCGGGTGTGAGTGCATGGATTTCCGCATCGACGGCGACATGCCGATGCAGGAGGCAATGGCGCGGCTCAACCGGGTCCTGCCGCCCGACCTGCAGATCGTGCGCGTTGCGCCGCCCGTGCGCAAGCACACCGACATTGCCTTTGCCGACTACGCGGTCTGTCTCGACTGCGCCGAGGGCACTGCCGCAGACGATCTGCGCGCCGCGTGGGACCGCTTTATCGCGCAGCCCGAGATTCCGGTCGAGAAGAAGACCAAGCGCGGCACGGCTGAGGTCGACGTCAAGGCGCAGGCACAGATTCTGATGACGGCGACGCTGGAGGACGGGCTCTGGCTCCGGCTGCGGATGCCCGCGGGCACATCGGTCAATGTCAACCCCGGGCTGCTGACCGACGCCTTCACGGCGTGGCTGCCCGAACACGCGCCCGGCATCTGCACCGGGATGCTCCATGCGGAGCGCACCGCGATCCTCTGCGCCGACGGCTCCGAGTTTGTCTAGCGGTATCTCCGGCGGATGATCACATGGCGCTGCCGCTTTGGAATCCCGTTTGGGGATCACGAATGCGCAGTCAATTCAACCGAAAGGAAACACAGCATGAAAGCAGTCAAGCTCTTTGAGCAGAAGAAGGTCTGGTCCTTCGAGGTATTCCCGCCGAAGCCCAATGTGCCGATCGAAAGCATCTATCAGACGCTCTCGGCGCTGAAGGGGCTGCATCCCGACTTTATCAGCGTGACCTACGGCGCGGGCGGCTCCGTGCCGGGCGCCTCGACCGAGGAGATCTGCAGCACCATCCAGAAGGAGCACGGCATTCTGTCAATCGCACACATGCCCTGCATCAATGAAACAAAGGCGTCGGTGCTGGAGCGGCTCGAAAAATTCCGCGCGTACGGCGTGCAGAATATCCTCGCACTGCGCGGCGACCGCAGCCCCAATGTGCCGCCGCAGACCGATTTCCGCTATGCGTCCGACCTGATCGCGTATATCCGCGAGCACAGCAGCGAGGACGAATTTGACATTGCCGCCGCCTGCTATCCCGAGGGGCATCCCGAGGCGCCCGATCTTGACACGGACATTGCGCATCTGCGCGAAAAGGTCTGTGCGGGTGCTTCACACCTGATCTCGCAGCTGTTCTACCGCAACAGCGACTTCTACCGCTTCCGCGACAAGCTCGCAGCCGCCGGCATCCATGTGCCGGTCGAGGCGGGCATCATGCCGGTGACCTCGAAGAAGTCGATCGAGCGCATGGTCTCGCTCTGCGGCGCGTCGATCCCGCACCGGCTGGCAAAGCTCATGGCGCGCTATGCCGACGACCCGGCATCGCTCAAGGCAGCGGGTCTCGAATACGCGATCGACCAGATCCTCGACCTGCGCGAAAACGGCGTCGACGGCATCCACCTCTACACGATGAACAATCCCGATGTGGCGCGCTACATCACCGAGGCAGCTGCCGAATGACCCCCGAACAGCTTGACCGCGCCGAGATCCTGCAATATCTGCGCACGCCCGCCCCGGGCGCAGAATTTTCCGCGATGCTCGACGCAGCAGCGGCGGAGCTCTGCGCGGCGGTCCGGGAGCGGAGCATCTGGCGGGTGCTGCCGGTCACGCATACGGAATCGGGCGTGACGCTCGGCGGGCTGGCGCTCGGCGGGCAGGATATCGCAAAGCATCTTTCGGGCTGCGGCGAGGCAGTGCTGCTCGGCGCGACGCTCTCTGCCGGGGTCGATGCGCTCATCCGGCGCACCGAGCACACCGACATGCTGCGCGCGGTCATGTATGACGCGATCGCGGGGGCAGCGATCGAGCGTGTCTGCAACGATCTGACCGCGGAGCTGCACCGCACGCTCCCCTACCCGTATTTCACGGAGCGGTTCAGCCCGGGCTACGGCGATTTTCCGCTGACGCAGCAGGGCGCGCTCGTGCAGCTGCTCGATGCGACGCGCAAGATCGGACTGACGGTCACGCCGCACAGCACGATGATCCCGATGAAGTCGGTGACCGCGCTGATCGGGCTGTCACACAGTCCCGTGCAGGATGCCCGGCGCTTCGGCTGCGGCTGCGACTGCACCGAATGTCCCTACCGCGAGGGATGCAGGGCGGAGGGCGCAGGGAGGAAGTAGGAGGGAGCAGGTAGGAGGGAGCAGTTAGGAGGGAGCAGGTAGGAGGTAGCAGGTAGGAGGTAGCAGGTAGGAGGGAGCAGTTAGGAGTGAGGAGTGATAAGTTGTTCCGTCTCCTTCATTTCTGCCGTGTAAAGCGTAACCTCCTGCACAGTTTTGCCGACATACCATGTGAGGAACATGAAGGCTTCTGCGAATACAAAGGTGTCGCAGCACTCCGCATTTCTCACTTCTCATTTCTCATTTCCTCTCGTTCCCCATTGCTTTTTCATAAGAAATGTGATATAATGTACTGGTATTGCTCTCCGCGTGACGGAGAAAAGAAAAGGAGCGTTCAATCATGAGTCAGACCCCAGTCGCCGAAAAGGCGCGCTTTGTCGGCATTGACATTGTCAAGATCGTCGCGTGCTTCCTTGTGGTCAGTGTCCACTTCTTCCTCTATTCAGGCTTCTACAGCACGCCGATTACCCCGGAATTCGGGCATGTGCAGATCTATCTCCGCTGGATCTGCTACTGCTGCGTTCCGCTCTTCATGATCACGACGGGCTACCTGATGAAAAACAAGACCCTCGCCAAGGGCTTCTACAAGGGCGCGCTGCGCGTGCTGATCCTGTATATCATCATCAGCATCATCTGCGTGATCTTCAACCACTACTACAATCACCGCGCCTATACCGCGTGGGATTTCATCCGCGGTCTGTTCATGTATACCGACGCGCAGTATGCGTGGTATGTCGAATACTACTTCACGATCTTCCTGATGATCCCGTTCATCAACATGGCATGGAACGGCATGGACACGCACAAGAAAAAGGTCATCATGCTGATCACGGTGTTTCTGCTGACCTCCGTGTCGCAGAGCCTCTATTTCGGGTTTGAGCGCGACACGCAGATTCGTCTGCTCCCGGGCTATTTCTCCCGCTGCTACCCGTTCGCCTACTATCTGATCGGCGCGTATGTCCGCGATTACCCGCCCAAGCGCACACTCTCCAACAAGTTCTATTTTCTCGCGGTGTTTGTCGTGTCGCTGACATGGCTCTCGACCAGCACCTTCCAGCAGTCGCTCAAAAACACCGAGAACAACAACATCTTCCTCTCATGGCATTACAACGACTACGGCTCCTGGCCGGTCGTGGTCTGCTCGGCGATGCTCTTCCTGCTGATGTTCGATATCACCTGCAAGAACAAGGTCGTCCGCTCCGTGCTGAAAACGCTCGGCAATGCGACCTTCGCGGCATATCTGATCTCGTATATCTTCGACCAGAAATTCTACCGCGACTTTGTCGCGCGCATTCCGCAGCTGCCGGATCACGCCGAAATGGGCGAGCGCTGCGCACACTGGTATGAGACGGTGCTTGCGACCTTCGGCTGCGCGATGGTCTGCGGTCTGGTGCTGCAGGGGCTCTACGACCTCTGCGACAAGGGCATCAAAAAGCTCGTGAACCGCGCAAAGGCGGTCTCCGAGGCGGAGCAGGCTGCGGCGAATATTTCCGTTGCGGAGACAGGCGAGACGGCGATCGCCGCAGAAACGGAAGACACTGCGGAAACCGTTTCGCAGGCAAAGGAGCAATAAACAGAACAGAGCACCCGATGTTTCGGGTGCTCTTAGTTTGTATAGTAAAGGTGTCTCCGACGGATTATATTGGGGACTCCGTCCCCAAGCCCCTGCCAAAGGGGTACTACCCCTTTGGAATCCCATTATATGTGATTTTTACGATAATACGTTATTTTCACTATAATGAGATTCTTATGGGACAGTGTCCCATGCCCCCGCCTGGCGAAGCGTGCTTGCGCCCACAATATCATCCGCTTATCCGCGGTGCCCGATGCGCGAGCCGTAACGCACCAGCGTTTCGGCGCCGTTTTCGGTATTCCTGATGATCTGCGGGTCGATCTCTGCCGCGCCCGGTGCGAGCACGAGCACGATCGTTGAGCCGCCGAATTCAAAATAGCCCTTCTCGATGCCGCGCGCGACCCGCTTCCCATGCGGATGGTTGACGATTTTGCCCACCAGCATCGCGCCGACCTCAATCTGCAGCATGTCGCCGAAATGCGCGGTTTTCAGCAGCGTGACCGTCCGCGTATTCTCGTGATAGACCTTCACGGTCTCCGCGGACACGGGGTTGACCGTGTGCAGCACGCCCTCGATGCAGCGCGTCCTTCCCGGGCAGCAGTCGTCGGGATAGCAGTAGCGGTGATAGTCGTCGGGCGTCAGCCGGAAGATCAGGCACTGTCCGCCCGCAAAGCGCTTCGCCAGCTTTTTGCAGCCCAGAAACGAAGCCAGACTGTAATCCGCGCCCTTGACGGCAAAATGCGTCTGCTCCGTGACCGGCACGACGGTCAGCTTGGCGTCGCACGGCGCGATCAGCGCGTCGGGGTCGCGGTCGATCGGGCGCGCCGAGGGCTTGACCGGGCGCGTGAAGAAATCGTTGAAGCTGCGGAATTTCTCCTGCGCGTAGTCCGCCATGCGGATGTGCTTTTTCATCACAAAGGGCGGGATCGCAACGGTCGAGAGCGGATGCTCCAGTGCCGCGCCTGCCAGCCTTGAGACCAGCGGGTCCGTCAGGATTTTCAGGGCAGCGCGCCCGGGCTTGGTGCGGTAGAGCAGCGCGAGCAGCTTTCCCTGAGAAGCACAGGAATCCGCCACCGGATTCCCGTCGCGGTCACAAATCTGCGCTGCTGCGTCCTTTTTTGCTTCCTGCGGTTCCGACATAGCGGATCCCTCCTTATATTATTCGTTTTGCGGCAGGCGCTGCAGATGAAGCTGAAACGCCTCCTCAAAGAAATCGCTGTCGGCAAAGAGCGTCCGGCTGCCGTAGCTGATATGCTGCCGGTCCGCGGTCCAGGCACAGAGCACCCCGCCGACCTCCTCACCCTGCACGGTCTGCGTCACGCCGTATTCGAGCGTATAGCAGCCCTTGTGTGCCGGGTCGCCGTCGGAGAAGAGATACTCCTCAAAGCAGAGCGCCTCTGCCTCGGGAATCGGGAATTTCAGCAGCGCACCCTGCCATCTGTCGCCGCTTTTGCGAAGCGTGATGCTGAAATCTGCATGTGTGAACGGATTTTCGAGCCCCTCCTGCGCACAGAGATCATTGAACACATCCCACAGCAGACGCGGGTTCTCATACATCGTGCGGAAGAGGTCATATTTCTCATTGAACAGGGTCTGCGGGAGAAAGCGGTGCTCCAGATAATAGAGCAGATCGTTGACGGTTGCTGCCATATCGCTGCCCTCAACGGTGGAAATGCTTGAAGATCAGCAGCGCGAGCTCTGCGGCGCCGATCACGATGAACAGCACCATTGCGCGCATACCGGGCTTTTTCAGGTGGAACTTGGTCACGAACGCCGCCGCGATCAGCGCGTAGACACATGCCCCGACGATCGGGAATGCAGCGCCGAGGTCTCTGCGGAAGCAGAACAGCAGCGGAATGATCAGCGCAGTCGATGTGACGGGCAGTCCCTCATAGAGCTTGCGGTGCTCGGAGGTCTGCGCCTGCCGCTCCTCCTCGGTGACATTGAAGTAGGCGAGGCGGATCAGCGCCGCCAGACTGAAGCAGCTGTAGATCGCGATGTGATAGGCGTGACGCATCCCGGACGAGAAGGCGATCATCGGCGGGAGCAGCCCGAAGCAGACCATATCGGAGAGTGAGTCGATCTGGATGCCGAATTTGCACTCCTGCGGGGTGCGGTCCTTCTTGGTGCGTGCGACCTTTCCGTCAAACATGTCACAGAAGCCGGCAAGCAGCAGCATGATGATCGCGACATTGGTGTGCTCGGTCGCTGAAAAATACAGACCCATCGAGCCGCAGACGAAGCCGACATATGTTAAGATGACTGTGTAGCTGTAATAGCCGATCATGTGTGTTCCCCTCATATCAAAGCGCCGCGCAGGCGCCGGGTTTCCTTATTCCGAAGTCAATCTGTCTGAACAACAGGATTCTGATTCTTTCATTATACCAAATTTCGCGTAGATTTTCAAGTGGTTTGACGTATCTTTATAAATTCTTCAGAGCCTTTACGAGCTGCGCGATGATGCTGCCCGGTCTGACGGCGGCTTCCGCCTCCTCCTGCGTGAACCATTTCCCCTCGGCGACCTCGCCCGAGAGCGTCAGCGCCTCCCCCTCGGCGAAGGCTGCAAAGCAGAGCATGAGCTGCCCGCGCGGTGCATGCCACGCACTGAACAGAAGCCGAACGCCGCTGACGGCAATGCCGGTCTCCTCGGCGATCTCGCGCGCGGCAGCCTGCTCGGCGGTCTCGCCGCATTTCATGTAGCCCGCGACGCCGACATAGCGGGCGGTGTCGCCGTAGCTCTGCCGGATCAGCAGGCGTCTGCCGTCCCTGCCGATGACAACGGAGAGCACGCATGTGCTGAACATCTCAAACCACGGGCGGCTGCAGCCGTCACAGAAGGGGATCAGTCCCTCATCGCCGATTTGGCGCTCCGTGCACGGGCTGCCGCATTCGGGGCAGAATCTGAATCGCATAACACACCTCGGTCATTCGGGCAGCGCGGAATACGCCTCCCGTTTTTTTACAGGCTCCAGTCGATCGGCGTCATGCCGTGCTGTTCGAGAAAGGCATTGGTTCTGGAGAAGTGCCGGCAGCCGAAGAAGCCGTGATATGCCGACAGCGGACTCGGGTGCGGGCACTGCAGCACCAGATGCTTCGGATTTGTGATGAACGCCGCCTTTTTGCGGGCATTGCCGCCCCAGAGCAGGAAGACCATCGGGTCCGGGCGCTGATTGAGCAGCCGGATCACCGCATCGGTGATCTGCTCCCAGCCCATGCCCTGATGCGAATTTGCCTGCCCGGCGCGCACGGTCAGCGCGGCATTGAGCAGGAGCACGCCCTGCTTTGCCCACGGCGTCAGGTCGCCGCCCCTGCCGCGGTTGTCGATGCCGAGATCGTCGTATATTTCCTTGAATATATTCATCAGCGAGGGCGGGGGCTGCACACCTGCACGCACCGAAAAGCTCAGCCCGTGCGCCTGCCCCTCTCCGTGATAGGGGTCCTGCCCGAGAATGACGCATTTCACCGCGGAATAGGGCGTGTATTTCAGCGCGTTGAAAATGTCGTACATATCCGGGTAAATCTGCTTGGTGCGGTATTCCGTGATCAGGAACTGCCGCAGCCGCTGATAGCTCTCCGACTGAAATTCCGGCGCCAGCAGCGCATCCCAGTCATTGCCGATGTGCACCATATCACGGCTTCCCTTCGATGATATAATACTGCCAGTCGCCGGTCAGCTGTGCCGGGTTTTCGCCGGGGATCGACCGGTAATCGGCGTTTTTGGCGATCACGAAATACTGCCGTGTGAGCAGACCGCCCTGTGCCGGGAATTTGAAGAGCACATAGCTGCCGTCTGAATGCACGGTCAGCGCGCCCTCCTTCTCCATCAGCTTGTAGAGCCCGTCGTTATAGGCGCGGTATTCATTCGTGTCCTCAGTGGGAACGCCGAAGCCGTGATTGTCGATGGTCGGCAGGTCGAGAATATCCGCGTGACACTTCTTTGCAATGAGATAATCCGCGACATCCGCAAAGGATTTCTCCTGTGCCCTGAGAATTTCCGCGACCGATTCCTGCGTGATGCCGGAATCGCGCAGCAGAAAGAACCATGCGCCGCAGCCCAGCAGCGCGATGAAAATCGCCGTATAGATCCAATGACGCAGCTTTTCGTTAGACATCGTTGTCCCTCCTGTTATCTTGTCCAGATACTGTCAGAAACCTCGACGGGCACGCCGTCCTTGAGGAAGAACCGCGGCACGCGCTCGCCGACCGCGCACACGACCTCATAATTGATCGTGCCGGTCGTCTCCGCGATCTGATCGGCGGAGCAGAGCCCCTGCGCGTCGCCGAACACGGTCACGATATCGCCGACATTGACATCCTCGGCGCCGGTGATATCGAGCATGAGCTGATCCATGCAGACCCGCCCGACCAGCGGAAAGAGCCGGTCGCGCACGAGCATCCGGCAGCCGTTGCTGTTGAGGCGCCAGAAGCCGTCTGCATAGCCGATCGGCACGGTCGCGATGCGGCGCGGGCTGTCGGCGATGAAGGTGCGCCCGTAGCTGACCGAATCGCCGGGCTCGATCGTCTTGACATGCGAGATCACGCTTTTCAGCGCCATCACGGGGCGCAGCTCCGGCAGATTCCGCACGAGCCCCGAGGGCTTCAGCCCATAGAGCACGACGCCCGCGCGCACCATGTCGAGGTGCACATCGGGGAGACCCGGGACGACCGGCTTGTCAAAGATCGCTGCGCTGTTGGCACAGTGGCGGACGGCAAACTGCACGCCCCCGGCGGTCAGGCGTCCGACCGCGTCCATGAAGCTCCTGTACTGCTCAGCGGTGAAGGCGTCGCCCGCGGTGCCCTCGTCGGCAACGGCAAAATGCGTGAAGATGCCCTCGGGGATCAGACACGGCAGCTTGCAGACGGCAAGTGCATCGGCGAGCTCGGAATGCCCGCCGCGGTGCTGGAAGCCGATGCGCCCCATGCCGCTGTCGATCTTGATATGCATTTTCACGCGGACGCCGTCGGACATGGCAGCCTGCGAGAGCGCCTCGCCGAAGGTGCGCGAATAGACGCACTGCGAGATATTCTGCTTGGCGAGCACGGCAGCGCACTCGGGCGGCGTATAGCCGAGGATGAGCACGGGCTTGGTGATGCCGGACTGCCGCAGCTGGAGCGCCTCCTCGAGATTGGAGACGGCGAACCAGTCGGCGCCGAGAGATTCATAGAGCTTGGCAAGGCGGACAGCATTGTGCCCGTAGCCGTTTGCCTTGATGACGCAGCAGACCTTGACCTCCGGGGCGACGGCACTGCGGATCTGCGAATAGTTGAACGCAGCACGGTCGAGATCAATCTCAGCCCATGTGCGCTTGCGGATACCCTGCATGGGAATCAGACTCCTTTCGCGGATAAAAATGCACTCTTATTATTATAGCACAGCCGCCGACATTTTGCAAGAGGGACCGCGGCGCTTTCCTGCACAAAGCTATGCCCCGCTCCGGGTGATACCGGAACGGGGCGTTTGGACTGATTCAGCCGATCTGCGGGAGGATGCCTGCCAGATATTGGAGAATCACAGCCAGATCGTCGCTGGTAATGTATTCATCGTCGTTGCAGTACGCATTCAGCTT
>JAEELE010000135.1 GCA_016288755.1 Oscillospiraceae bacterium | reverse complement strand
GTATGACGGGCTGTTCGGCGAGTGCGACGGTCTGACCTCGGTCGACCTCACCGCGCTGGATACCGCGAAGGTGACCTCCTTCAAGGAGATGTTCTACAGATGCGGCGCGCTGAAAACCGTCAATCTCGCAGGGCTGAACACTTCGGCTGTCACCAATATGTACGAGACGTTTGACGGCTGCAGCGCGCTCGAATCGGTCGATCTCACCGGCATCGACACCGCCGCCGTGACCACGATGCGCGGCATGTTCTACGGCTGCAAGGTCCTGCCGGAGCTCGATCTCTCCTCGTTCAGCACGGCTTCGCTCACCGAGACGCGGTATATGTTCCACAACTGCTATGCGCTGACGAAAATCACCGTCTCCGAAAAGTGGAATACGGAGGCGCTTGCCAATACCGACGATATGAACGACATGTTCTCCTTCTGCAGCGCGCTGGTCGGCGGCAACGGCACTGCGTATGATTCGAGCCATTACAACGGCGAATATGCCCGCATCGACACCGCAGACGCCCCCGGCTACTTCACCGCCGCAGAGGGCACGGTCATCGGACCGAGCGCAGGCGGCGTCCGCTTCGACGCGGAGACCGGCACGCTCTATCTCATCGGCAGATTCCTCTCGGGCGACGTCGCCACCTATTCCGGGAACGATGCCGTCAAGCGGGTCGTCGCCCTCGAGGGCAGCGTCATGCCGGCGGACTGCACCGAGCTGTTTGACAGCTTCCGCGCACCCGACTACGATCTGTCGAAGGCGGATTTCTCCGAGGTCACAAACATGACCCGGATGTTCGCGAGCTCGAAGGTCACAAGCATCAATCTGGACGGCTGCGACACCTCCCATGTGACCGACTACACCGGACTCTTCCAGTATTGCGATGCGCTCAAAGAGATCGACCTCTCGATCTTTGACACCTCCAATGCCAAAAAGCTCGATGCCGTGTTCAGCTCCTGCCGTGCACTCGAAACGGTCAATCTGAACGGCATCAACACGAAGAACACCACCTCGATGGATGCGATGTTCTCCAACTGCGAAGCACTGACGGAGCTCGACGTCACGCCCCTGAACACCGCCAGATGCGTCTCGATGGACAACATGTTCGACGGCTGCACCCACCTGACCAAGCTCGACGTCACCGGCTTCAATACCGGCGTGCTGTACAGCATGAAGGGCATGTTCTACGCCTGCTCCTCGCTGACAGAGCTCGATGTTTCCGGCTTTGACACCCGCAATGTCGGCTATATGAGCGAAGCGTTCTGCGGCTGCAGCGCGCTGACAACGCTCGATGTTTCCGGCTTCATCACCGATGATGTGTCGGATTTCACCCGCATGTTCCGCGGCTGCGAAAAGGTGTCGGTGCTGGACGTCTCCGGCTTCAACACCGCAGAGGCGGAGAAGACGGCAGAGATGTTCCGCGACTGCAAGGCAGTGACAACGCTCGACCTCAGCGGCTTTGACACCACAGAGGTCACCGACATGAGCACCATGCTCGCGGGCTGCAGCAATCTGAAAACGGTGATCGTCTCCGAAAAGTGGAGCACTGCCAACGTGCAGGAATCGGAAAATATGTTCCTCGGCAGCACAAAGCTCGTCGGGCAGAACGGCACAAAGTACAGCGCCGCACACATTGACGCGGAATACGCACGCCTCGATGTGCCGTCTGCGCCGGGCTATTTCAGCAAGGGCGCGACCGGCTCCGTCACCTTCGACGAGAACACCGGCATTCTGACGCTCTCGGGCAAGGTCATGGCAGACGAGATCATGAACTACGCGAACAACGACGCGGTCAAGAAGGTCATTGCGCTGCCGGGCACCGTGCTCCCGGAGCTCTGCACCGGACTGTTCCGGGATTTCCGCGCAGCCTCGATCAATCTCTCGAAGGCAGATACCTCGCTGACCACGGACATGTCGGAAATGTTCAGCGGCTGCAGCAATCTGGTCGCACTCGACGTCTCCGGCTTCAACACCGAAAAGGTCATCTCCATGAAGCGGATGTTCAGCGGCTGCGCCGCGCTGCCGGAGCTGGAGGTGAACAATTTCAGCATCCAGGATGTGGAAACGGTCGAGGAGATGTTCTCCGGCTGCACAAAGCTGGCTGCACTCAATCTCTACCACTTCAACTTCGTTCTGATCAGGTCCTACAAGGGCATGTTCAAGGACTGCACATCGCTGACGGAGATTTCGTTCTCGCCGCTGTTCGGTCTTTCGGGGCTGGAGGCATACACGATGGAATCCATGTTCGAGAACTGCGAATCGCTGACCGAAATGGATCTGACCGAGTGCGATACGCTCTCCAACGCATACAGCGCGAAGAACCTGTTCAGGGGCTGCAAGTCGCTGACCAAGGTGACCATGCCCCCGCGCGTGAACTATACCGATGTGTCCGGCATGTTCGCCGGCTGTGAAAAGCTCACGGAGCTCGATCTCACCGGCGTGAACACGGCGCGCGTCACCGATTTCTCCGAGATGCTTGCAGGCTGCGCCGCACTGACGACCGTCACGGTCTCCGATCAGTGGACGGCTGCAGGCGCAGAGAACTCTGAGGGCATGTTCACCGGCTGCGTCAGCATCAGGGGCGGCGCCGGCACCGTGTTTGACAAAGCACACACCGACGCGGAATATGCGCGCGCTGATTCCGAATATGCACCGGGCTATCTGACCGGCGACAGCAGCGTGATCATCACGCCGCCGACGGAAAAGACCGTGCGCTTTGACGCAGAGACCGGAACGCTGACGCTGATCGGCAAGGTCAAAGCAGCCGATGTGATCGAATATGCCGGCAACGGCGCGGTGAAGATCATCGCCGCGGGCGAAGGCTGCGTGCTCCCGGTTGACAGCACCGGTCTGCTCTCCGATATGAAGGCGGAGAAGATCGACCTCACCGGCGCGGATACCTCCGCAGTCGTCAGCATGGGCGATCTGTTCTCGGACTGCACCGGGCTGACAAACGTGATCCTCACCGGTCTGGACACCTCGAAGGTCACGGATATGTCTGACATGTTCAGCGGCTGCGAAAAGCTGACGGAGCTGGACCTCACCGGTCTGGATACCTCCGCCGTCACGGACATGAGCAGAATGTTCGCGGACTGCACCGCGCTTGAGACCGTGCGCGCAGATGACAAATGGAGCACCGGAAGCGTCACGGCGTCCGAAGACATGTTCGCAAACGATGAAAAGCTCACCGGCTCCGGCGGCACTCCCTATGACCCCGATCACACCGACGCCGGATATGCGCGCATTGACAAAGAGGGCGAGCCCGGCTACTTCACCGAGAAGAGCATTCTGATGGGCGATGTGAGCGGCGACGGTCAGATCGACACGGAGGATGCCATGCTGCTGATGCGCTATGTCAACAAATGGAACGACATCACGCTCGACCTGCTCGCTGCCGACCTTGACCGCGACGGGGAGATCAGCACCGCAGACGCGATGATCCTGATGCGCTATGTCAACAAGTGGAGCGGCTACGACTCGTATTTCGGGTCGGTGCCGGTGTCACAGCTGCATTGATTCTGACGGTGTTTCCGGTGCAGGCTGCTGCCCGGATGCTCCCGCTTCCAGTCCCAGAAATACGCAAAGCCGCTCCGGAGGTGATTCCCCCGGAGCGGCTGCTTTGTTGTTATCGGAAAGCCCTTTCAGTATCAGTGTTCCTGCGATGAATTTGCATCTGCGGGTCAGGAGGCAGCAGTGAGGAGGGAGAAAGTCCGGTTAGGAGTGAGCAGTGAGGAGTTAAGGTATGCGCTTCGCGCATGGATTGAAAACAGGGCTAAAAGCAGTCGGGATTGTAAGCAAATATCGCCCCCCGTAGTTCTGCCGATTCATCACAGCGAAAGTGAAGGAACAACTCCTCACTTCTCACTCCTCACTTCTACTTCCTACCGAAATCCCGGCATGGTGCGCCCAAATGGCAGTCTGCCGAAACGTCACAGATCACAGAAACAGCAGCGTCACCGTTGTACCGGCATCCGGCGCGCTCTCCAGTGAGACCGCCGCATGATGGATCTGTGCGCCGTGCTTGACGATCGACAGCCCGAGCCCCGTGCCGCCGACCGCTTTCGAGTGGCTTTTGTCCACGCGGTAAAAGCGTTCAAAGACGCGGCTCTGCTCGGCATAGGGAATGCCGATGCCTGTATCGGCAACAGAGAGCGAGGTGCCCTTTTCCGTTTCGGCGATGTGTACCGTCACGCTGCCGCCGTCGCGGTTGTATTTGATCGCGTTGTCGCAGAGATTGTAGACCATCTCGTGCAGAATGCGGTAGACGCCGCGCACGGTGCAGCGTTCGCCGGTGATCTCCATGTGCACCTGCCTGTTCTCCGCCGCAGTGTGCAGCGCATCGCAGACATTCTCCGACAGCTCATAGAGATCGACCTGCTCCCACTCCATCTGCAGCCCGCCCTCATCGAGCTTGGAAAGCTGAATGATGTCGTTGATCAGCACAATGAGCCGCTGCGCCTCCTTGTAAATGTCCGCGGCAAATTCCTGCGCCTTCTCCGGCGGGACAAGCCCCTGCGTGAGCAGCTCCGCAAAGCCGGAGATCGCCGTCAGCGGCGTTTTCAGCTCGTGCGAGACATTCGCAGAAAATTCCTGACGCAGCCTTTCGCGCTGCTCCCGTTCCGTGACATTGACCAGCAGCAGCACCGCACCGGAAACGCGCTCGTGCACCGTGACCGGATTTGCGATAAATTCCCATGTCTGCCCGCTGCTGTCGAGGATGGCCTCTGCGTGCTGCCCGTGAAGCGCCTGCGTGACTGCGTTTTGCATATTCTCATGCAGCGTCAGCTTTTCACCGATCTCACCGACGGAAAGCAGCCGCTGTGCCGTCGCATTGACGCTGAGCACGATGCAGTCGGCGTCCAGCAGCAGAAAGCCCTCGCTCATCGAGCCGGTCAGCGCAGAGAATTCCTCCTGCCGCTTTTTCAGCTCGTCGATCTGCTCCTGAATCGTCAGGTTCTGCATCTGAATGCGGCTGACCAGCGGGCTTAACTCCGGATAGATATCCGCGCTCGGGTCGTCGAGAGCGAGCGCATTGATCGGCTGCACGATCTGCTTTGCCGCACGGAATGCCAGCACACCGGAGATCATCAGCACCAGCACGATCACCCAGAGCACCGGGCTCACCGCCGCAAACGCCGACTGCACGGCGCTTAAGGAGCAGCTCAGGCGCAGAACCGTACCGTCGGCACATCGCAGCGCATAATACATCGTTGTTTCGCCGCTGCTCTCCGATTTGCGAATTGCCTTGCCCTCTCCGATCTCAAAGGCGCTTTTCACCTCCGTGCAGCCGTGCTGATTCGCAATGGCTCCGGCGATTGCATTGTCATAGAGCACGCTGCCGTCCGCGGCGATCCATGTGATGCGGTTGATGCTGCCGATCATTTCCAGATAGGCTTTCCCGCCGATCTGCAAGCCGCTTTCCGCATAGATCGCTTCCTGCTGCAATGCCGCATAGGTCTCGTCATTTGTCTGGCGGTACTGCAGCCCGAAAAACAGGATCGCGCACAGCAGCAATACAGAGAGTCCGACCGCAAAAACGCTCTTGAAAATTGTCTTTGTCATGGTGATTCCTCACTGATGCGGTAGCCGACACCGCGTATGGTTTCGATAAATTTTCCGGCATTGCCGAGCTTTGCCCGCAGCGACCGGATATGCACATCCAGCGTGCGGTTTTCCGGCTCGGCATAGAGTCCCCAGACTCGCTCCAGCAGTGCCGCACGGGTCATGACAAGCCCTTTGTTTTCCAGCAGAACGGTCAGCAGCGAAAACTCCTTGTTCGTCACCGCGATCTGTTCGCCGCCGACCTCTACCGTATGCTTTTCCGGCGACACGCAGAGCGTCCCGATGCGGTATTCCGTCACGACAGGCGTCTTTTGCGTGCGGCGCAGTACGGCGCGGATTCTGGCAACCAGCTCCATCATGCCGAACGGCTTTGAAATGTAATCGTCTGCGCCGGCATCGAGACCGGTCACGCGGTCGAATTCCGTGTCCTTTGCCGTCAGCATAATCACGGGCAGATTCTGCGTATTTGCGCGTTTCCGAAGCTGCTTCAATACGGAGATGCCGTCCTGCACGGGCAGCATAATATCCAGAAGCAGAAGATCGGGCATCTGTTTTTTCAGCGCATCCCAAAAAGCTGACGGCTCGGCAAAGCCCTCCGCTGACATGTTCTGACTTTCGAGCGCATAGATCACCAGCTTGCGGATGCTGTCATCATCCTCCAGAATATAAATCATTGTCTCACCTCATAATGCTTGATACAGTGCCCTGCGCGCGGCGGTATGCACAGGAACAAAATGCCGGCACTGCACCGCTTTTCAGCCAATTTTATTGTAGCATTCCCGTGCGGATGCTGTCAAGCGATTTAACATAGATTTTACATAAACATGACCGCCGATTTCATATTGCCATGCTATGATAGAAATGTATAATATGAAACAGAGTGAATGATGAGGAGAGATACAATGGGTATTTCGGAGATCATGTCGCTGCTGAGCGGCATTGCACTGTTTTTGTTCGGCATGTCGCTGATGGGCGACGGTCTGAAAAAGCTGTCCGGCAGCCGCTTGGAGCCGATCCTGTTCCGGCTGACCGGCAAACCGATCCGCGGCGTGCTGCTCGGCACGGGCGTCACCGCGGTGATCCAGTCCTCCTGCGCGACCTCGGTCATGTGCGTGGGCTTTGTCAATTCGGGCATCATGAAGCTGAAACAGGCGGCGTATGTCATTTTCGGTGCCATTCTCGGGACAAGCATCACCGGCTGGATCATCTGCCTCAGTTATATCGAAGGCGCGGGCAGTCTGCGCGAGCTGCTCTCGACCGCGACGCTGACCGGCATCATCGCGATTGTCGGCATCGCTTTCCGAATGTTCACAAAAAAGCGCTCACTGCGGCAGATCGGCGATATTCTCATGGGCTTTGCCGTGCTGATGTTCGGCATGAGCATGATGAGCGGCGCAGTCGGTTCACTCCGTGAGCAGGAATGGTTCACACGCTCGCTGACAAGCATGAAAATGCCGCTGCTCGGTATTCTGGTCGGTGCGGCATTCACGGCGCTGCTGCAGTCGGCATCCGCAGCGGTCGGTATCGTGCAGGCACTCTCCGTCACCGGCGCGCTGACACTGGAATCCGCACTGCCGCTGCTCATGGGCATCAGCATCGGTGCGGCACTGCCTGTGCTGCTCTCGGCACTCGGCGCAAAAACCGACGGAAAGCGCACGGCGTTCATCTATCTGGTCGGCTCGTTCATGGGCGTCATGGTGTTTGCATCGCTGTTCTATATTGCACACGCGATCTTCAGATTCCCGTTCATGGAGCGCATCATGAATCCATTCTCGCTGGCTGTTGTCAACACCCTGTTCCGTCTGGTCATGCTCTGTCTGCTGCTGCCCTTTGCGGACGTCCTCGAAGCACTTGTGAAACTGATGATTCCCGAAAAAAAGGACGCAGAAGCAGACCCGACTCTGCGTTTAGAGGAGCGCTTTCTTGCATATCCGGCACTGGCTGTTGAGCAGAGCCGCATTACGATTCACGAAATGGCGGAGCAGTCCCGGCAGGCGATTCTCTCGGCGCTGACACTGGTCACGAATTTCTCCGACGAAGGCTTTACCGCCGTGCAGAATATGGAATCTGCGGTTGACCGCTATGAGGATGCGCTCGGCTCGTATTTGCTGCAGCTGACAAGCACATCGCTCAACGAAGAGCAGGGGCAGACCATCTCCATCTTTCTGCATACGCTCTCTGACCTTGAGCGCATTTCCGATCATGCGCTGAATCTCGCAGAGAGCGCGAAGGAGCTGAAGGACAAGCAGATTTCCTTCTCCGAAGCGGCACAGAAGGAGTTTTCCGTCATGTTTGCTGCAGTTCGCGAGGTCGTGAAGATCACCACGGATTCCTTTATCGCAGACGATTTCAAAAAGGCGGCGCAGGTTGAGCCGCTCGAGGAGGTCATCGACCTGCTCTGCGATGAGATGAAGCTGCATCACATTGAGCGCCTGCAGAATGCAAACTGCACGATCCGGCAGGGATTTGTGTTCAACGATCTCATCACCAATCTGGAGCGCGTGTCCGATCATTGCTCGAATATCGCTGTCGCCATGATCGAGCTGAATGCCGGCACATTCGATACGCATGAATATCTCGACCGCATCAAGCAGCAGCGCACCGCCGATTATCAGCAGTATTTCAATGACTTCCGCGCAAGATTTGTGCTGAGCTGAGACGGCAACCCAATCACAACACAAATGAGGGAGCTTCGGCTCCCTCATTTCAGTTTGTCGATAAAGTGCTTTTGATGTGCCTGCGGCACATTTTTGCGGGGACGCTGTCCCCGCACCCCTGCCAAAGGGATACTATCCCTTTGGAATCCCATTTTGTGCGAATTCCACGCT
>JAEELE010000134.1 GCA_016288755.1 Oscillospiraceae bacterium | reverse complement strand
TTGAAGTCATCTGCTTGTCTAAATGCCGATCTGCTGCGTCAGAAAACCTTGCTGGGCGCCAGCCCAGCGGCGGCTTTCTTCCTTGCATATCGACATTTATCCTGCGCATCTAATCTTCAAGATTTAGTTGGTACATCAATAACAAAGCAGCCGCCCGCGCGCGGCTGCGAATATCTTGATTCTTTTACTGATACAGCGTGAAACAGCCGCTCCTCTATGCGCTCTGATTCCCGTTTCAGAACCGGTATAAGTTGATTCGCCATGCCCGGCATCGATTACCACGACCGGAGCGGCTGCTGTCCCGACGGTCTGAACGGCATCCGGGTCGTGAACCTTCGTCAGATTGGCGGAGAGCATCATGCCGCCCGCTGAAAGCGTGAGCAATCCCGCGACCAATGCCGCACGGAGCGCGTATTTCCGGATGAACTGTTTCATATTGCACCTCGAAATTCGTTTGGGGTCAGCGCATGCACAGATGCGGCGTTGCCATGCTATCGTCCTTGACATTTCTCTGTTTTCAGTGCTATAATAAAGTTAAATACGCACACAGAAGGGACGGATTCCATGCGATACAAAACCAGAAGCAATCGCTCGCCGCAGGGCTTGCAGCGCGTATATTTCACGGGGTATCCCGACGACTTTGCGGAGTGGCTTGAGCCGATCTCCGCGCAGATTTTAGCGCGGCAGAACTGCGCCGTTTTCTACGAAGAAGACCCGGAAAGCCCCGAGGATGCAGAAAACTTTGAGAGCGACCTTGCACGCATGCAGCTGATCGTGATTCCGGTCAGCAGCCGCTTTCTTTACCGCGACTGCTTTGCGCGGCGGTTCGTGTTTCCGTTTGCGATCGGGCGGCATATTCCCGTCCTGCCGATCCTGACCGAATCGGATCTGGCATCAGAATTCAACCGCATCTGCGGCGACCTGCAGTGCCTCGACCTCACTGCGCACGACGATACCGCGATCTCCTACGAGGAAAAGCTCACGCGCTATCTCAACTCCGTGCTGATCGGAGATGAAACGGCGCAGAAGGTGCGCGATGCCTTTGACGCATACATCTTCCTGAGCTACCGCAAGAAAGACCGCCGCTTTGCGCAGGAGCTGATGCGCCTGATCCACAAAAACGACTTTTGCCGCGGTATCGCAATCTGGTATGACGAATTTCTTGTGCCCGGCGAAAGCTTCAATCAGGCGATTCAGGATGCCTTGAAAAAGAGCGAACTGTTCGCGCTGGTCGTGACGCCGAATCTGCTCGAGCAGGGCAACTATGTCATGCAGCACGAATACCCTGACGCCAGCTCGGCAGGCATGAAGATTCTGCCAGCGGAGCTGCAGCCCACGGACCGGAATGCGTTGGAAATGAATTATGACGCGATTCCGGCGTGTGTGGATTCGCGCAATCAGGCAGCGCTTGCAGATTCGCTGGCAGTGCTGCTCGAAAATGTCGCAAATCCGGACAACGATAATGACCCGCAGCACAGTTTCTTCATCGGGCTGGCATATCTGGGCGGTATCGACGTCGAAACCGACTATGACACGGCGCTGCGGCTGATCGAAGGCGCGGCGGAGCGCGGCTTGCCCGCGGCACTGCAGAAGCTCGTCGATATGTACAACAGCGGCGAAGGCGTCAAACGGGATTATCACAAAGCGATCGAATGGCAGCGGCGGCTTGCGGAAGCACGCAAAGCCGAATTTGAAGCAGACCCGACCGAAGATACCGCCCTTGACTGGCTGGAAGCACTCTGGCATCTCGGAGATGCACTGATGAACGTCGGAAAGCAGAAGGAGGCAGAATCGGCATATCAGGAGATGCTGCAGGCAACAGAACGGTGTCAGGCATACCGGTTCCCCTTTGTGAGACGCTATCTGTCGATCTGCTGTGACAAGCTGGGCTGTCTCTGCTCGGAACAGGGAAGACCGGCAGACGCACAGCAGTATTATGAGCAATTCCTGCAGATCGCGGAGCAGCTTGCAGCGGAGAGCGGAACGGTCGATGCAAGGCGCAATCTGTCGATCAGCTATGACAGGCTCGGAGAGCTCTGCAATGCGCAAAAAAAGCTGACAGAAGCGCAGCGGTATTTTGAACAGTCTCTGGCGATCCGTGAGCAGCTTGCAGCGGAGAACGGAACTGTTCAGGTGCGGCGTGATCTGGCCGTCTGCTGTCATTATCTCGGCAATATTCTGAAGGCGCAGAGCCGGCTGGCAGAGGCGCAGCAATACTACGAGAAGGCACTGCGGATCAATGAAGCGCTTGCAGCGGAAACCTGCACGTCCGAGTCGCAGCGCGATCTTTCCTACAGCTATGATTATCTGGGGCGGAACTGCGAGGCACAGGGCAGACCGGCAGAGGCGCAGCGGTATTTTGAAAAATCTCTGGAGATCCGCGCGCAGCTTGCGGAGGAAACAGAAAGCCTGGAGGCACGCCGCGATCTGTTCGCGAGTTATAATAACCTCGGAAATTGCTGCATGGCATGCGGCAGACTGACAGAAGCACAGCAGTATTATGAACACGCTCTGCGAATCTGCAGGCTGCTTGCAGATGAAACCGGTACGGTTACGGAACGGGTCAATCTGTCCCTCAGCTGCGGGAATCTCGGAGATATCTGCAAAGAACAGGGCAGACTGACCGAAGCGATGCAGTATTATGAGCAGTCTCTGAAAATCCGTGAACAGCTGGCAGAGGAAACGGAATCCTTCGATGCGAGACGTGATCTTTCCGTCAGCTATGATCAGCTCGGTTACATCTATGAGTTACAGAGCAGACTGCCCGAGGCGCAGCAGCATTATGAGCAGTCTCTGAAAATCCGTCAGCAGCTCGCAGAGGAAACAGGAACCGTCGAGACACTGCGCGATCTGTACATCGCTTATGATAATCTCGGGCGCCTCTGCAAAGAACAGGGCAGGCTGACGGAAGCGCAGCAATGTTTTGAAAAAGCACTGCAAATATGTGAACAGATCGCCGCTGAGGCCGAGACTGTTCAGGCACTGAATGATCTTGCGGTATCTCATTTCCACACCGGCGATGCTGCACAGACCGCTGCAGAACAGATCTGGCATATCACTGCGGCAATGATCCTCTGGGAACGGCTCGCAGAACAGTGTCCCGATGTGCCGAAATACGCCCAAAGAAGAGACATTGCGAAGGAAGCGCTGAAGAACCTGTGAGCCATGCGTTTTTTGCCTGTCAACAAATTGAGGGAGCTCCGGCTCCCTCTTATTTATGGATCGATTCGGAGAAAAACCGGTATACGATCGCTCCCTTGGTGTCCTGACGATCGTTTCAGGATTGGTTTCCGTTGATTCTGCATGCCGGCATCGATTATCACGACCGGAGCGGCTGCCTGTTTGTCTGTTCAGTGCCGTTCCTTCGCCGCTTTCAGCCCCATACAAAACGCCAGATCTACAGAAACAGAGCTTACCAGCAATTTAGCATTGTTTCCGCAGATTTCTGCATGGTTTTGTATTTTGATGAAGGAAGAAAAACACGTAAAATGTGGCTTATGACGGGATTTGCAGACTCTCGTGAAAGCCGTGATTATTATCCTGACAATGAGAACTGATTCCATAGAAGCAGCCGCCCGCGGGCGGCTGTTCTTCTGCATATTCTCTTTCTCTCATGCTGTTCCGCAGCCGCTCCTCTTACCGAATGAAAAAGCATAGAATGCGAAAAAGATTACATTATGTGCTGGACTTTGTTACGATTTTGTGTTATACTGTATGATGAGAACAACTGAGGAGGAGATCGCAGGGGGATTCATCTGAATCCGGACAACACTGCGTTTCAAGAAGTGTTGAATTCTCAGATTTATGTTGATAAAACGCGGCTGATCGCACACACGAATGCTTTGCTGCGTACCGAGCAGAAATACATCTGTGCCATTTAGCATGTGCAGATCTGACGCAGCATTCGGATCAACAAAAGAAACGGAAGTGATTACATGAAACAGAAATCCTGCGCAAAGAATATCTCCTATATCATCAGCGTGTCCGTCGGGACGGGCTGCTACAGGCATCTGCGCATTTCAGGCAATGAGACGCTGCACGATCTCGCGGATGCGATCCTGTGGGCATTTGATTTTAAGCATGATCATCTGTATTCGTTTTTCATGGATAATATCTGGTGGTCTCCTGATGCAGAGTACCGTTCCCCTTTTGACGGGGAGCCGCCGTCTGCAGACCGGGTCAAGCTCGCAAAGCTCCGTCTGGAAAAGGGACAAGCCTTCAAGTTCGTGTTTGATTACGGCGATGAATGGCGTTTTCAATGTAAGGTGCTGCAGATTCTGAACGAAAGAACAGACGATACCGAAATTGTGCGGATGAAGGGCGCGCCGCCGGAGCAGTATCCTTATTATGAAGAATCGGAGGAAGAATATCCCGCTGCAGTGAATGCCGTGAAACCGGATTCATCGACGATCGCGCATACGGTCAACCCCGTTATTCCGCCGGCAGATGCCGTCACAGCGGGTATTGAAGACGAGGTTTTGGAAGCTGCGTTTCAGTATCGCAGCGATCAGCTATGGAAAAAGCTGAATGATACGGAGTTCTTCGCAGTGCAGCTTTCCGGCGGGGAAATCGGGTACTGCTCTGTCATGGGAATACTCGGAGAATGCGTCACGATCGCATTGTATATCGGAGATGAAGGTCTGTGGTCCTTACAGAAAACCATGGAGAATCACTTTGAATATTCCTTTGACTGCATGCTCTTACAGAACTGCCTCCAGATGGAGCTGACTGATAAAGACGATGTGCCGGAACCGGTTCTGAATGACGTTGCAGCGTATGCCGGGGCGCACGGAATCAGCTTAAAGGGCAAAAAGCGGTATCCGGCATTCCTGAAGTTTCAGAGCTATCTGGTGCCGGACCGGATACGGTCACAGGAGGATTTCAGGTATTTGACAGAGGCACTCCGGGCTGCGCACGAGGTTGCAGTCAAGCTGAAATCAGTCCCGAAGGCGAAGCTCGGGCTGGATGATACACTGCATGTAATTCCGCTGCTGACACCGGACGGGAACGGCTTCCGATGGTCTTTGATGAAAAAGCCGGATACTGTTTCCTATCCGTACGCAAAGCCCGCTGTTCCGAAGGATACAGCAGAAGCACTGCGGGCGCTTTCGCAAAAGGGAACATGGGAGTGCCGTATGTACATTCTGAGTGAACCGACCACGGACGAAAAGGCAGAGCGCTCTTTCTTTCTTCCCCTGCTGCTGACAGCCGGAGGAACAAAAAAACTGCGCAGGGAGATTTCCGGCAGCGGATATTACCCGGATGTCGCCGGAGATATGCTCGGACAGCTTGCAGCCTGGATGCGGGAGGTCGGTGTCCGTCCCAAAGAGATTGTGACGCACGGAGCGCGCTCTCTTGCTTTTCTGGAGCAGCTCTGTGAGGTCTGCGGGATTCTGTTGACGGAAGCCGATCATCTGCCCTTGACAGAGAAAATGCTCACGGAGCATTATCGGAGATACGAGGAAGCATATTTCGGACAGCTTTCACAAATAACAGATATGCTGATGATGCTGGAACAAATGGAGGAGTCTGAGCTGCGTATACTGCCGAAAGATATGCTGGCGGCGCTTGCTGAACAGATCGGCACCGGTCTTATGTCGCATGCGCTGGAAGAGCGAATAGCCAGCCTGGTATAACCCTGCACCAAACACGCCGCAGTCTGCTTATAATTTCTTGTCGCTTCTTTTCGGCAAACCGCTGCTGCACTCTTTCAAAGTATCTCCGATGGATTGATATTGGGGACGGAGTCCCCACAAAATGTGCCGCAGTCACATGATATAAGCGTATTCGGAAAGCGTAAGCAATGAGCCCTGCGCGAAACAGGGCTCATTGCTTTTTGTGTTCAGAATCAGATTTCAGTTTCTTCTTTGCGGCGCAGCATTCCGGAATGTCTGAATGCGAAGAAGCTGAAAGCAGTCATCAGCAGCGCGCCGATCACGAGCAGCAGATCCTGCAGGGAATTGTTTCCGGTCTGCGGCAGGTTGACAGGCTTATTCG
This sequence comes from Oscillospiraceae bacterium, assembly GCA_016288755.1. Taxonomy (GTDB): domain Bacteria; phylum Bacillota; class Clostridia; order Oscillospirales; family Ruminococcaceae; genus Firm-04. Next base: position 20,932 of record JAEELE010000134.1, on the reverse strand, counting down.
TGCTGTCCGTGCCGATGCCGGTATCGGCATTTACGATGTAGTAGTCCAGATCGGAGCCGTTTTCATCACTGAGAACGATCACGACCTCACCCTCCGGAACGGGTACGCCGTCAAGCACTGTGACCGCAATCGAGTATTCCGGGCAGACACCGCGTTTCACCGTATAATCGACCATTGCCATTTCTTCGAGCTCCTCATCGGAATACACATATTCCTTCGGAGCGTCCGCGATACGGGTAAAGCTGATCTCGTTAAAAGCGAGCTGCAGTTCATTCACGGGGAGTGCTGCTGCAGGGGCGATCGTCATCAGGATCTGGTTGCAGATACCTTCATCGTCGGCGACATACAGTGCATAGAGATATTCTCTTTCCCCTGCCGCGTTGTAATAATACTGGAGCTTTGCGAGACCTCCGGTGATATCTTCCGCGCTGCCGTCCACATAGGTTGTAAGGGAGAACCAGCTGAATGTGCTCTCATCGCGCGAAAATTGCAGGATCGTCTCATATTCGCTGTCATTCTCCTGCCATGTACCTGCCAGAGCCGTCATGCTGAGATTTTCCGGTGCGGTAATGGCATCATACAGCTGCAAATAATCTTCTGCGTCATACGGCTCTGCCGAACGCATGAAGGTGAGCGGAGCCTCGCCGGCAGTGCTGAGCTCTTCCAGCGGAAGATCACCGTTCACATCCAGCACGAGGAAGATATCTTCGCCTGCGTAAAGTACGAAGAAATATCTGCGGAAGCCCTCTTCGTCAAGCTGATACTGCAGTCTGACTGCACCCACGGCGGAAAGATCCGGCTCGCCCTCAAAGGAGATATTCATCGAGAAGTAGCCCTCTTTCAGGTTGTAGCCGTTGATGAAGAGCGCCGCGGTGCCGCCCTCCCAGTTTCCGAACGGCACATACGGGATGATCCATTCGCCGTCCAGTGCCGTAACACTGATGCCCGATTCCGGCACGTCATCCGCATCGTAGTAGCCGTAGTCATTCGGCACGGCCTCCTCATGTGTCAGGATCTGCTCGGCCGTCATGCCGACGAAAAGCGTATTCCGGTTGTCCCGGGTCAGATCCTGTGCACCGATCCAGAATTCTCCGTTGCTGTCAAAGAAATCGTACCAGATCTGCGTGCTGAGATCCGGATTCAGCACATAGCTTGCGTAAGCGGTTCCGGTCTGCACGGTGTCAGAGCCGTTTTCGGCGTAGCTGTAGACCGTGCGGCCCGCCTCCGCATCATAGCTGACGGTGACCGTTCCGGCAGTTTCATATTCTCCGGTATTGCAGCCGTCCGCATCAAGCACCTGATTCTTGAGAAGCCATGTTCCCGCGATATCTGCTGCGCTTGCCTTCCGTACGGAATCATCGCGGATCAGCGTGCCGCCCTGCTCCAGACAGAGCGTGCTGTCATCGCAAAGCGTACCCGACAGGAACAGCGAATCTGCTTCGGTGTCGAAGAAACGGAACACGGCGGTTTCGGTGCCGTCCGGAAGCATGTCATAGTGCATAATGATCTCGCCTGCGAAGTTGACAAAATCCTCATCCTCGCAGCTGCCGCTTGCATAGAAGAAGCTGCCGTTTTCATCGACAGCCACCACGCCGGCATCCTGACCGTCATCCGTCTTCAGAATCCATCTTCCGGTCAGCGCATCGGGCGTCAGTTCTCCGGCGATCGGAGCAATGATCACAGGCGTATCGGAAACCAGTCTGACAGCACCGTCCTGTCCGCAGATGAACACACCGGGCTCTGCCGATTCACAGCAGTTTGCGAAATAGCCGCCGGATGCCGTATCGCGGAACGTATACCACACATTCGTGCTGCCGTCGGGGTAGACATCGTAGGTCACGGTGACCGTACCCTCCGACGAAAGCCGCTGCTTTGCATCGGTATAGATGTAAGCGCCGTCCTCCGAAACGGTCACAGTGCCGTCGGATTCATATTCGCCGGTCTCCTCGTTCAGCACCTGATAGGTGTAGGTGCCTGCGATGTCAGCGGAGCTGGCCGTTTCGTAGTCGAATGTATCCTTTGCGAGCTGTGCGGCGCCGTCCTGTCCGACCGGGATCACATCGCTGTCGGTTTCGGGCATCATGCAGCCGATCCAGAAATCGCCGCTGTTGTCATAGAAGCTGTAGAGCGCCGTTGCGGTGCCGTCCGGGTGTTCGTCATATTCGATTCTGACCGTGCCGCCGTATGCGGTGTTTTCGTCATAGTTGAAGAAGGAGTAGATCCCGTCGTCGAACACCATCACATAGCCGATGTTCACGCCGTCCTCCTGATAGTACCATCTTCCGGCGAGATCTGCCGGCGATGCTTCCGGTTCTGCCGCTGCGGTGACAGCGGGAACCGTGTCATCTGCGGCTGTTGCCTGCACAGATGCTGCCGGAACCGTTGTAAGAATCATGCTGAGTACTGCGAGATAGGTGACGATTTTTTTCATAATACTGACCTCCGTTTTGGATTGTTGTTTTGCGAAGCACCCTTCGTATGACTGTATCATATCACACAAAACGAAAAAAAAATGCAGAATTACAAAATTGTAATTGCATTTGCAGTTTCAGAATATCACACGCCGCAGGACATATTCCCCCTCGGAAGTGGATGCAATCTCGTAAGTGCTCATATCATCCATATTCAGATGCTTTTTCAGACGGGAGATGTTGACGCGGATTGTATTTTTGCTGTCATCGACATCACAGCCGTAAATGGTCTGATAGATCTCACGGTAGCTGATCCGGGAGCCGGCATTGGAAGCAAGCAGATATAAAATCTGCAGTTCGCGCTGCGGGAGCGAATACTCGCTGCCGTCCAGCACAACCGTTCCGGAAAACAGATCGATTGTCAGATTCGGCATTTCGATGCGCGGATGCTGAGGTGCGTGTGTATTGCTGCGGCGAAGCTGTGTCTCAATGCGCGCCTTCAGAACATTCAGGTCATAGGGCTTTGTGATATAGTCATCTCCGCCGCTGCGAAAGCCCATAATGACACTGTCGTTTTCATCACGGGCGGTCAGAAAGATGACGGGGGCCTGCGTTTTCTGCCGCAGGATCCGGCAAAAATCCATGCCGTTGCCGTCCGGAAGCATGACGTCAAGCAGCACAAGATCCGGCACGCATTCCTCAAGCTGAAACGCCGCCTGCTGAATGGTGTTTGCACAATGGACACTGTACCCTTCTCCCTCCAGAAAGGTACGGTTGATCTGCATGATATCCGAATCGTCCTCTACCAATAGGATATGTGCCATAGAAACCTCCTGTTATTACAAATTTGTAATTCCGAATCATTTGCAGTGAAAATATGCTATAATGGATGCAGTTCAGGAAAGGAGCGCAGGAATGAAAAAAGGGAAATCACAAAGCCGTGCGCTGCGCAGGCATTTGCTGATCGCAATGATATCCTGCCTGCTGACCGTGCTTGCCATCTGCACCGCGCTGTTTCATATTACCTACCGCAAAACCGCCGATACGGTCAGGGAATACTTCGGTGAGCTGCCCCGGAAAACGGTCGCAACCGTTTCTGATGCGTATTATCAGCAATTTCAGACCTCGATAGGTACATTTCTGGATTTCTTCTGCAGGGATTTCAGCCATGAGCTTGCCCGGTACGGCGCGACACGCGAAGATTACGAAGCGCTGGACGGTCTGCTCTGGAATCATGTCTCAGGCCACGCAACGGCTTATTTCTTCAATACCTATTGCAGTGACTCCACGCTGTTCTGCTGCGACAGTACCGGATTTCGCTGCTGCAGCCTCGACACATTTGAAGACGGCAGCGATGTTTTCAACGAATGCCTGAAGCAACTGGACGCCGATGTACAGGCGCATCCGGAGTATTATCAGGATCAGGCAAATTTTGCCGATTATATCCGCGTGACAGCGCAGACCGGCGGTGCGTCGTACAGCAAGGGAGGCGACGGGTGCGTCGTTGTCTGGAGCAATCTGAATCAGACAACAGAATATGATCTGTGTATCGGCATTCTGATGGATCACGCAAATAACTGGGTGAGACCGATCGACCAGGTCGCGGTGGAGCAGTCAGACGCAGTCATTCAAAGCATGGACGGAATGTTCCGCAAGTATATTTCCATCATGGTCGCCTCTGCGGCAGGCGTGCTGCTGGTCTTCATCCTCGTCTCAGCAATCCTCTCCAAGAAGCTCGCAGACCCGGTCGTTTCCGAGCACAATATGCTCGTACAGGTCAACGAAATGAAGACGACCTTCCTCTCGGACGCTTCCCATGAGCTGAAAACACCGCTTGCCGCGATGTCCGGCTATGCACAGAATGCGGAAAGCGACGTCATCAACGGCGCGGAACAGAGCGTAATCCTTGAAAAGCTCCGACGCATTTCGTCTGAGGCAAACCGCATGGCACTGATGGTCACGCAGATTCTCGATGCCACGCGCATCGAGGAGGGCAGAATGGTGCTCGAAAAAGCCCCCTGCGATCTGGACAGTCTGGTGCGCAGTACCGTTGAAACCTATTTTACGGTGCTCAACAAAAACAACAACCGCCTTGCCGTGCGCATCCCGCTGGAGCTTCCGCCTGTGGAAGCGGACAGTTCCCGGCTGCAGCGCGTGCTGGTCAATCTGATCTCCAACGCACTCAGGCACACGCAGAACGGCACAATTCTCATCAAAGCGGAAACGTCGGGTGAATATGTCAGGGTCACAGTCAAAGACAACGGCTGCGGTATTTCCGCGGAGGATATGCCGCATATCTGGGAACGCTATTACAAAGGAAAGCACGCCGAGACAGGCACAGGGCTCGGTCTGTTCATCTGCAGATTCATCGTGGAATCACACGGCGGAACAATCAGTGCAGAAAGCGAGCCCGGAAAAGGAACCGCGTTTTATTTCACGCTGCCGATTGCCGATCCGTCGGAAATCTCCCCGAAAAAGAGAGCACCTGCGGAAGGTGCAGCGCATTTTCTCTTATTATAACACTTTCGGCTGAAAAATGCAATATAAGCAGCATGATTTGGGTGATCCCCGTTTTCGCATGCAGTTGTCCTGACATCTTCGTCTGACAGAACCAAAGCATCCTTTTTTCAGCCCTGAATCAGGCAAAAATCATTCATTCAAAGGAGAAACGATCATGAAAAAGCAAATCCTGGTTTCCGCCATTGCTCTGATGAGCATCTGCCTTGCCGCCTGCGGCACCGAAAGCTCGGCTCCGAAAGAGAGCTCTGCCGTCAATTCCGCCGCCGAAACGACCACAGTGACAGAAAGCGCTGTGACCACAACGGAAAAGACCGAAAAGACGACTGTTTCTGAGACTGTCTCAAAGACAGCTGCTTCAGCGACTGTGACTGAACAGCAGACCACAGCCGCCCCGCAGGAGCCTGCCGAAGATCTATCCGCAATCGCGGGAGAGTGGATTCGCAGTGATACTGTGTATGCCAACATCTATCTCAGCATTGACGCATCAGGCAAATATACCGTGGAGAATGTCAAGGGTGAGCGTTTCAGCGGTACTGTACATTCCGAAAACGGCGCATACAGCCTGTACAAAACAGACGGTTCCCTCTGGAACAGCTTTACGGATCAGAAAACCGGCGGAAGCAAGCAGCTCGTCAGCAAGAAAAATACCGACACTGTCAAAATCCGGTATGACGATGTCAACGAGGACGATTTCAACCTCGAAGACGTCACTTTTGTCAGCTGTGATGTCAAAGGCAGTCTGGAGTCGTTCGCAGGCATGTGGCATGAGGAAATCGGGGAAGATGCCGATTGCCCCACGCTGAGAGTCAGTGACGACGGCAGCTTCATTTACACAGCCAAAGACGGCGCAGCAACGAACGGTCGTGCTTATGTGACAGCTGAGATCAATCCGGATGATTCTGTCGTTTACTGGTTCAATCTTTATCTGAAGGACGGCACCTTCTGGCTTGGATTCTGCGAATCTTCCGTTCCGAATGATATATACAGGATCTCGTCCGGTCAGGACGGCGCAAGAGTCTTCAGTCATGTGTGGGACGGCGAGTATGAGTTTGACGGTCAGCTGGTTGTGCCCTCCGGTCAGACCGTTACGGTCAGAAGCAAGCCTGCCGACAGCGCATCCGTTGTGAAAGAAGTCACCGACTCGATGAACGGTCTGAGCTTCTTCACCTGTGACACAAAGGGCTGGTACGGTGTCATGCTGGATAAGGAAAACCCCGATGAAACCTTCGGCTATGTTCGCACGGAATACATCCGTAAAAGCGGAAACTGATTGTACCGTCAAATCTTACTGCGAGAATGAGGGAGCCGGCGCTCCCTCATTTTTCTTCGTTTTCACTGCTCCGCTGCAGAATGCTGCAGCTCAGGAAAGAATGCGCAGATACAAAACAGCTTGACAACGCAGAGCGGACATTGTATAATATATATAGATACTTTTCACAATCGTGCAGTGAGGAGGTAAAAAGTGAAAAACAGAATTACAGCATTCCTGCTTTCCGGCGTGATATCCCTGTCGGCGATGCTCTGTGCGCCCTTGCCCGCAATCAGCGCAGAGACAAAGACCGGAACCGTCACAGTAACAGTCTACGACGGCGAAACCGGAGAGCTCTTTGACGACCCCGCCGTACAGGTGTCGGTTGCGGGCGTGGATACGACCTCGTCCTCGATGTTCACGCCGCACTATATTTACGGGATCTGGCGCCCCGCTGAAACCAATCCGTATACGGTTGAAGAGATTCCGCTCGACCCGGATTACGCATACGAGATCTCTGTCTTCAATGACGGTGCGCTCTATGATGCGGAGCCGTATTATTATGCGATCGACGAAGAACGCTCGGATATCAGCGTGAACTTTGTGAACGGCGTATCAGAGCCAAAGGATATTTACCTCATCCGGAAATACGATGCGGGCGCGGTCGGCGGTATCTGGGTCTACCGCGGCACGGAATCAGCCGATCAGGCGCCGGTCTTTGAACAGTATTACCCCGGTGAGGACGGCAAATTATATCACCGGCGCATCTGTTACCGCGGCGCACTCGGCAGTGCGCTCTCCTACGGCGACATGCTGACGACCGGAGATATCGTCAATACGAAGAATGGCGTTCTGACGCAGGATGTCACATGGGCAGATGCCGGAAAATGCAGTGATCTGCCCGATATCCGGACGATGACCGTCATGAGCGAGAATCCCTATTCTGTGACGAACACCGCTGAAACACACCGGCTGCTTCTCTCCGATGACAGCGGCAGCGTCTTCATATTTTCGATGAATTATGACGATCTGCAAACAGATGTGACGATTGACGATGCACGCCGCGGGGATACGATCTCCTTTGCATTTTATGAAAATACGCCGGTTCTGCCGCTTAGCCCCCCGAAGCATCATCATCCGGCGGGCGATGTCAACGGCGACTATCTCTTCCGTGCGGATGATGCGGCGCTGTTGGCCAGATGGCTGCTTGCCGACCCCGATGCTGTTCTCACTGACTGGAAGACGGGCGATATGAACGGTGACGGTCTCCTGAACGCCGCCGACCTGACGCTGATGAAGCGAGCGCTGCTGGCACGGGAGCAGCTCCCGCACTGCACCCTGATCATCACAACGACCGGCGTCAGGACCTCGATCGACGGTGAGATTCTGGATGATACGAAAGTGACAGAGGGAACCTATACGGTCTTTGAGGGCGACAGCTTCTCGGAGAATTCGGGGATCCTGCTCTGCAATGTTCCGGCACATACCACGACCGGCGGTCTGCTGTTTCAGATCGAAAGCATCACTTCAGAGGGTGTTTCGTTCCGCTATTATTCCAATATGGGCTTTACTGAGGTCAACACGCCCGCATTCGGTGAGAAATGCGAATGTGCATCGCATATCAAGGTCTACAACGGCTACAACAATACCTATACGCTCATGTTTTCTACGCCGTAAACTGTCGCAGGTTTCATGATTCTGCGCTTTGGTATGCGCCTTCCTCTGTTCTGTGCAGAAGGATAGATACAATCGGAGCAGCTGCCCGCGGGCGGCTGCTCCGCTGCTCGCTTTTCCGCCCGCTTTTTCTGTCGCTGAAACGGACTGCATAACACGCTCCCCATGCGGGGCAGCGTGGATTGAAATATAATACGAATATCTAATTCACCAGCCGGGCTTATGTGCCCGGCTGATGCGTTTTTGGGAGCGCAGAAGGTTTGTCGGTTTCTTTTTAATTGACTTTCGTTTTCCGTTAAACAGCATGATCGTATGACAGACAAGAAAGCGGTACACAGATTCAGCACACGTTCAAAGCTCTCCGCAGAAACATGATGGCACTCATCCACGATGATCATCTGCTCGTTCATCGACGATATCTATGCGAATATCGAAAAAATCCGCGCCTTCCCGGACTGCCGTATCATCGCGGAAAAGGACTATATCCGCCACGCAAAGCCAAACGGCTACCGCAGCTATCACATGATTCTCGAATATACTGCTATAATGATCAGCGAATGCCGAAAGCCGCCTCCTGAACGATAGCCGCTGAATCAAGAGGGCGCCCTGATACGTAGGGCGCCCTCTTGCTGTGATGATTCGGTTAATGTCTGAGAAGCACGCGCTTCAGCAGCGTCAGGTCCTTGGCGTTGAGCTTCCGGTCCTCATTCATGTCAGCCTGCTTTGCCTGCTCGCCGTTCAGCTGCACACTGCCGACCAGATATCTGCACAGCAGCACTGCATCCGCCGCGGACACACTGCCGTCCAGATTGACATCTCCGACGGCTGCCTGTCCGCCGACTGCCGTGAAAGTCATCTTGTCAACATTGAATCCGCCCTGCTGTGCATACAGCTTCAGATCGGATTCACCGGCAGGCAGCTCCAGCGTCACCTTGAACTGCTGCCAGTTCTGCCAGCCGCCGGTCGCCGGAATATCGAGCGTACCGAGCGTGTTGCCGCCGCAGGAGAACGCGATCTGTCCCCCGCCGCTTTCCGATGCAGCATCCACCGTCAGCTCATATTTCATCGCCTGCTGCACAGAGATCGGATAGCTCATCCAGTCTCCCGATTCAATATATCCGACATTCTTTCCGCCCTGTGCGCAGTCCTCCAGCTCAACGCCGCTCATGGAAGCATAGTTTTCAGCCTCCAGCACCGCATTGCCGGAGCCGGACAGAGAAAGCCGCTCTGCGTTCTGCGTCTGCGGAGTGCTCTCTGTCGTCTGCTGTTCGGATTCGGAATTCTGCGGATCAGACTCTGAAGTCTGCGGTTCGGGATCGTTGTTGCTCTTCGGGACCGTGCGCCATACCGCGGTCTCAGCATGTGTATTCAGGATCTTTTTGAGGTAGTTGCCGGCTTCTGTCAGCGAGCTGCCGTCTCCGCCGAAAATACTGGAGCCCTCTGCCTTGCTGCTGATCGCCCAGTTGCACCAGGAGAGCTTGTTGGAATCCATCCACGAAAGCCACTGCTCTGTCGACCCGACATTGACGGCACCGTCACCGTCTGCATTGACCGTTCCCCATTCCGATACAAAGACTGCTGCGTTTTTGCTCAGTGCCGTATCGCCCTTTGCGCGCAGATCGCCGCCGTGGGTTCCGGCGTAAAAATGCAGAACATAGGCAACATTGCTGTCATTGATCGGATCATTCGCGGCTTCATCGACATTCTGAGACCATGTCGGTGTGCCGACGATGACCAGATTGTCCGAGTACTTGCGGATCTCCGAAATCACCTGCTCAGCATAGCCTTTGACGGTAGACCATGAGACCTGTGTCGGTTCATTGTAGACCTCAAAGATCACATTGTCATATTTTCCGTAATCGCGCGCGATCTCGGAGAAAAAGCTCTTGGCTGCATTCGGGTTGTTGTGTGCGCCGTGCGAGTGCCAGTCCACGATCACATAGATATCCTTTGCGATCGCCGCATCCATGACGGAGCGCAGCGCACCGACGTCTCCGCCGCTGTAGATCGAGCCCTGATCGTCGACACCGAGCGAGCAGCGCAGGATCTCGCACTTGAATTCCTCCACCATGCGGTCCACGGTGCCGCTGTTCCAGTACTGCCCCTGCCAGTTGCTCCAGAAAAAGCTCATGCCCTTGACCTGCACCGGTTCACTGTAGGATGAACCGATGATCCTGTTTCCGCTGGTCTGGAGCTGACCGTAATAGCTGACCGGTCCGTTTCCAGCCGCGGAAACCTCCGAGAGCCCCGGTGCGAGCAGGACGCGCGGAAGGAGTGCAGCTGTCATGACAAATGCGCAGACTGCACTGAACGCCTTTTGAATCTTCATAGAATGATCCCCCTCAAGATATGATTTCGATTTACGCATTGATCATGCGTCGATCACAGTGTCATGCGCATCCGTCCGGCTGTGTCTCTGTTCACCCGAGCCGGAAGAGCGCCCCCCTCTCATTATGGATCGAAAAACATGTTGTATCTGATTCTCATTATAGCATTTTTTGGGCAATTAGACAAGGCTGCCGCAATTATTAAATACAAGATTGGAGCTGCCGATAAATATATTCAACAAAATATCAAATGAACAGTGCAGTTTTCCACACTGTGCGCGGCAGCTTTCACCTGGCGGCGGTCGATTCCGTTCCTCCGAGCGGGAAGCTCCGGACAGAGGCTCTGCGCAGCGCTTGAAACGGGTCGGCTGCGCGTATTCCCTGCGGAGCTGCCCGCATCGCGGGAAAGCCCTCACAAATCGCTACAAAACAGCCATAGTTTGTTGGCAATAGGCTAGCGATATGCATAATAATGGTGTATTCAAAACCCGGAAACTGCTGAAATCCCGGAAAGGAGGATGCCCCGCAAGCAAACACCCCGACCGCGCCGGAATCCTGTCCGGCAACACCATTGCGATACAGAAAGGAAGATTGACATGCAACACACCAAACAGCGCTCCCTCCGAAGCAGACTGCTGAGCTGCGTTTCGGCGCTGGCGACGGCAGCCGCCCTGCTGCCGCAGATGCCTGCGCTGAAGGCTGCTGCAGAGACCTACAACCTGAAAATCGACGGCATCCCCGTCACGGATTCCAACAAGGAAGACATTCTGGGCGACGGCGTGTTCAGCTATGACAGCTTCGCCAATACGCTGACCGTGAACGGCAACTACACGGCATCCACCGACAACATCATTTTCTCCAATATCACCAATCTGACGGTCAATGTTGCAGGCGATTCCGTTCTGACGGAAACGGGCGACTATCCTGTCATAACGCTCTTTGCCGCTGCCACGTTCACCGGAACCGGCAAGCTGACCCTGATCGATGAGTCCGAAAAATATCCTGCGCTCTATTCCAAATCCGGTTTGACGATCAGCAGCATCAATATGGATGTGTCCAGCGCAGGCAGCAACGGGATTCTCTTTTCGTACCCGAACAATCTGACGGTCAACAGTGCCCAGCTCCACGTCACTGCCAGAGCCGGCTTCTATGCGATCGAAAATGCGAAGAACTTTTCGCTGTCCTGCTGTGATTTCCTGTCACCTGCCAACTGCACACTGGAAAGCGGCAGCTCACTTGCATCCGACGGCAGCATTGCCGATGAGATCGCAAACGGCAATTTCGATCTCCCGCTGAATTACGAGCGGACCAACTATTTCGTTTTCGCGTTCGCTGCCTCGCGGCGTGTCCGCAGGGTGTCTGTGCGCGCGCTGATCACGGAATGATCGCCCGTTCAGCGGGCGGACAGACTGCCCCGGCTTAACTGAGGGTTCCTGTGCAAAGAATACCGCCGCCTGCAAAAAACAGACGGCGGTTTCGTATTTCCCGTTCACTTCCCGATGTACCGCTCGTTTGCCCCCAAAATCGGAGCATCTGAACCGATAAAAAAGCGGACGAACCCGTCACTGGATCCGTCCGCTGAATCTGCAAAGTCCGCCTTGCCGTCGCCTGAGGAATAAAACCCGCTTTCAGCAGGTGGGTACCCGCCTGCGCCGCTCTCGCTCCCTGCTACCGCAGTGCGGGAGGTCTGCAATCCTGACGCAGAGCAAAGTTCCCTTTCATCAAATGTTGGATTATATCAAATCAGACTTGCTCGTACAAGGCAGAATATCTGTCTGGCATTATTATATCACATCTGCGCCCAAAAAGCAATTAGCAAATGTGACCAAAATTTTCGACAAATGTTTGTATGCTGTGCACGAATTACTCATCATCTTCCCCGTCGCCGAGGTCGTCCCCGTCCGGCATCGCGTCGAGCTCATCGGCAAGGCGCTGCAGGAAAACCGCCTGAATGCGGTCATATTCATCGGGGTCGTCGATGTTGGTCAGCTCATCGACGCCGTTTGCGCCGGGCTGCACCGCGAGCACTACGAGCTCACAGCCGCCGTGCATCACCGCCGGGTCGAGCTCCGCCGAGACCAGCGCAAAATAGAGCCTGTCACCCTCCTTGAGAAAATCAATCAGCCGGAATTCCCTCTCGTTGCCGTTTTCATCCTGCAAAATATAGGTCCCGAACAGATCTGCATCCGCTGCCATGTCATGCTCCCTTCTCCCGCTGCGGGGATGTTCTGTCTTTATTGTACCCGATTTCCGCCGATTTGTCAAGCGCGGACAGGCAGAGATTTTGAGAGCGCCGCCGTGCAATGAAGCACAGCGGCGCCCTCCCCCTTTTTTCATCTTCCCACTCAAAGAAGCGGGTCGATATCGTCATTCAGCGGGAACAGGGATCGGAACCGGTTCCCCGATATCCCGCACGGCGCCGATGAACACCGGCAGCCCGTTGTCAGTATCCACGATCATCACGAGGAACGGCCGGTCGACCGTCAGCTCGTGGAAATCCATCATCGCAGCGCCGTCCGTCATCTTCACGATCGTTGCGGCAGCCGCCCTGATGCCCGTCTCGTTGACCTCAAGGGCAGTGTTGTGCTGCACCGCACCGATGAAGGTCTCATTCTCGGCGCTGTTCAGCCCGGTGAAGTCGGCGGAATCCGTAAACGCCGTCTGCATGCCCATCTTCGGCAGGACCTTTTCCAGATCGGCTTCGCACTCGAGCTTGTATTTCGGCATTTCGAGCAGCACAGGCTCCCCCTTGACGCCGCCGATCAGTTCGGACAGCTTCTTGCCGTCGAGCCCGGCGAGATATTCCGTCAGCGTGATGCCCGCATTCGGCACCACGACGACATACTGGAATTTGCCGCCCTCGAGCCCCTTGACGGCGCCGGTCGCTTTGCCGTCGTCGATCCAGCCGTATTCCATGCTGTACATCATTTCGATCGCATTCCCGGTGTAGGAACCCTCCGGATAGAAGATTCCGTCGCGCACCTGATACTCTTCATACTTGTCTGCCCAGTCGTTTTCGAGACAGAGCGCGTTGATCAGGTACATGATCTCGGTCGGATCGATCTTCCTGAGCATATTCGGAATCATGCCGTTCGTGCGGCCGCTGATCCAGCTGTTGACATCGTTCAGCGTCGTGTCGTCAAACGGCGCCTTGAACGCGCCCGCGTCGTAATGGTCTGCGACGGTCTGCAAAAAGCTCTCCGGCACCTTGATGCGGCTTTCGTCGTCGCGCACCCAGATCGAATTTGCGATGCCGACCTTTGCGCAGCGTGCCGACTGCAGATCGGCAGTCCACGCCTGATAGTAGCCGTTGAGCTGCTCGACCGTGAGTCCGCTGCCGAGCACCTGCTCCATTTCGGCGCGGGTCTGACCGTTTGCGCCGTTCGCGGTCATGCCCAGCGCGATCGCGACCGACACCGGCGAGAGCAGCACATTGTGCTCCTTGTCCGCGGAGGCAGCCACCCGGAAAAGCTCTGCGGAGAAATTCGCCTGTGCCGCCCGGAAATCATCGTCGGGTGCGGACGCCTTTCCGCCGCCGAGCGTGTAGCCCTTGAGCAGATTGACCGTGCCGTAGCTTTCGGTGTGCGTAATATTGGCGAGCGTTTCCAGCAGCCGCGTCAGGTCGGCAGAGGTGACATCGCCGTCGCCGTTCATGTCGGCGTTCAGCTTGCCCTGTGCGGAAACGTCCGCCTCAGAATCCTCCGCGAGAAAGCGTGCGAGCAGCACGGCATCCGCGATATCGGTCGCCTGATTGCAGTTCACATCGCCGTCGCCGGGCGTGATATCGGCGCCGGCTGTGCCCGTCAGCAGATTTGCCGCGAGCGTCAGTGCCATTGTGCATGCGAGCAGTTTTCCGTGTTGCATAAAATCCCTCCGTTCAGGCGTTTTCGGTCACAGGGAATTGACAATGCCGATAAAGATCGGAATGCCGCCGTTGGATTCATCCAGAATCATGAACACAAACGGGCGGTCGAGGCAGACGCGCTTCATTTCAACCGGCAAGCCCTTCCGTGTAAGCTCGACAGCGGTGACTGCTCCGGCGCGTGTGCCGTTCTCGCAGAGGTCGATAAAGGTCTTGTGGAGCACTCTGCTGATGTAGCAGCCCGATGCCCGACTCAGGCGGGAGAAATCTGCACTTCCCGAATCAAAGGCAGTCGGCATGCCGAGCGACATGAGCATATCGTTCAGTGTCTCATCATAGGAGAAGGAGAACTTCGGCAGCTCTGCCATGACCTCCGTATCTTTCGCGGAATCGAGCAGCTTTCGCAGACCGTCATCCAGCATCAGCGCGCTGAGGTAATCCTCCATACTGACGCCCTCGTTCGGGAGCACGCCGACAAAGCTGTACTGACCGCCCGCGTAGCTCTTGCCGAAGCCGGTTGCCTTGCCGTCGTCGTAGTAGGTATTCTCCTCGCCGTACATCATTTCGACGGTCGAGGCGCTACCGTCGGCATTGGTGAATTTTCCCTCGCGCACGAAATCCGCGCCGTAGGGCTTTGACCAGTCCGCCTCAAAGCAGAGCGCATTGAGCAGCAGCATCACGGCGTTCGGGTTCAATTCATCGACGATCTTCGGAATCATGCCGTCCGTCTTTTTGCTGCACCATGCGTTGATCTCCTGCACTGCCGCATCGTCCAGCGGGGAGCTGTAAATTTCTGCGTCATAATAGGTCTTGACGGTCCTGAGAAATGCCTCAGGCACATCAATCTCGCTGCCGTCCTGCCTGTACCAGACCGAATTTGCGGTTTTCAGGGCATCGCTCTGGGTGTGCAGCCAGTTGTAGCAGCACTCGTTGTAATAATAGAGCTGTGCTTCGGGCGGACATGCCTCCTCTGCATCGCCGTCGCTCGGGGGCGGCACAAGCTGATAGCAGCTGAGCACATCGGTCATTTCGCTGAGCGTCAGCCCGTCGGCGCCGTTTGCGGTCATGCTCAGCGCGAGCGCGACCGACACCGGCGAGATCATGATATTTTCGCCGGGCTTTGCTTCGGCACAGGCGCGGAGCAGCCTTGCGGCAAAGAGATCCTGTGCGGCTGCAAATGCCTTTCCGGTGTTTTCCGCCGCGGGCATCTCCGCCGCTGCAACACCGTCGAGCAGATTTTTCGCGCGGAATTCCGCCGCCGGCATTTCCGAAAGGCCAGCCAGCGTATTCAGCAGCATGGCAGTATCCTCCGCGGTGATGTCGCCGTCGCCGTTGACGTCGGCATTGCGCTTGCCCTGCGCCGTGATGCCGCATTCCGCATCCTCGGCACAGAAGCGCGCCAGCATCACGGCATCCGCAATGTTGACCGTTCCGCTGCAGTCCGTATCACCGGGAACCGGCAATGCGGCATCGTCAGAGGCAGATACGGGCATCGCACAGGAAGCGGACAGCATCACGGCTGCCATTGCGCAGGAAAGCATTTTTCTGAATTTCATCGTATTCCCTCCGTTCTGTAATCGGAACGTCCGAACCGCAACGCTGCGGGCTGCGTACTTTCTGAATGCACCGCGCGCCTCTCTGACAGTCTGAGGCGAAAATCAGTCCTGTGCGTCTCCGGGCGTATTGACCGTGCCGATGAACACCGGCACATGGTTGGTCTCGTCATAGATCATGAACAGGAACGGGCGGTTGAGAATGACCTCCTTCATCTCCTGCGGGGCAGCCGCGTTGACGCCCATTTCCACAGCCGTGACCGCTGCGGCGCGCGTGCCGGATTCGTCCAGAGAAATATAGGTCTTGTGCAGAACGTCGCTGATCCATGTGTCTACGCCGGGGGCATCGTTCAGACCGGTGAAGTCCGCCTGCCCCTCCGTGAAGGCGCCGGACATGCCGAGCGCGGGGAGGATCTCCTTCAGCGAGGCGGAGTAGTCAAATTCAAACTTCGGCAGACCGGTCCTGACCATAGCATAATCACGGGAATCGAGGAGATTCTGCAGCCCGCCGTCTGCCAGCGAATCGAGATATTCCGCCAGCGACACGCCCTCATTCGGCAGCACGCCGATGAAGCTGTACGGACCGATATAGCGCTTGACAAAGCCCTGCGCGTTGGCGTCGTGCAGATACTCGTACTCGTCGTCATACATCATCTGTGCGGTGACGGTGCTGCCGTCTGCGCAGGTGAAATCTTCATCGCGAACCTGATAATCCTTATACTGGGTCGCCCAGTCCGCCTCAAAGCACAGCGCGTTGATCAGCAGCATCGCCGCCTGCGGGCTGAGCTTTTCAATGATCTTGGGGATCATGCCGTCGGTCTTCTCATTCACCCAGCTGTTGATGTCGGAGACGGTCGTGTCGTCGAAGGGCGCGCTGTAGGCTTCTGCCTGATAGTAGGCTTCGAGCGTCTGCAAAAACGCCTCCGGCACATGGATCATGCTCTCATCGTCGCGGAACCAGACCGAATTGGCAGTCCTGAGGATATCCTCGTCCTGCGTGGTCAGCCAGCCCGCGCAGTATTCGTTGAAGACGTCGAGCGGGGTCTCATCGGAGAGCACCGCGCCCTCCTCGGGATCGACGACCGGCATCATCTGCGAGTAGCCGAACACGGTGTCAAACTCCTCAAGGGTCTTTCCCTTGGCGCCGTTGGCGGTCATACCCAGTGCGAGCGCGACCGACATCGGCGAGATCATGATATTCTTGCCGGGCTTTTCCTCGGCACAGGCTTCGAGCAGCGTCGCCGCAAAGCCGTTGTGCACTTTTGTGAAATTGTCGTCCAAAAAGACGATGCTCGGGGAATCGTGCTCGGAGAGCGTGTCGAGCAGATTCTTCGCGAGGATCGGACCGGGCGCCGGCGCTGCAAGACCGGCAAGCTGCTTCAACAGCACGCTGCTGTCCTCCGAGGTGACGTCGCCGTCGCCGTTCAGGTCTGCATTCAGCTTGCCCTGTGCGGTGATGCCGGAGCCCTGATCCTCGGCACAGAAGCGCGCGAGCATCACGGCGTCAGCGATGTTGACGGTGCCGTTGCAGTCCACGTCGCCGCTGCCGGCGGTGTTCTCTGCCGATGCCGGCATCACGCAGGATGCCGCGAGCATCACGGCTGCCATTGCGGAAGCTGCAAATTTTCTGATCTTCATTTTCGTTTCCTCCTTTTTCTGTCAGCTCTGCGCGTCCTTCGGGAGCGCATCTGCAAGCGAATTGACCGTGCCGATAAACACCGGCAGATCGGTCTCCTGATCGACGATCATGAACAGGAACGGGCGGGTCAGATAGACCTGCTTGGGCAGCTCCTGATCCTCCGGAGGTACACAGCTTGTTGCCTCCATGATGACTGCAGTGACCGCTGCTGCCTTTGTACCCTGCTCCGCAACGTCGATGAAGGTCTTGTGGATCACATTGCCGATCCATGTGTCCATGCCCGGCGCATCGTTCAGACCGGTGAAATCCGCCGTACCCGGGATGAATGCCGTCGGCATCCCCATTTCGGAAAGCGTGCCCGCCAGTGTGTCGGAGAAGTCAAAGCTGAATTTCGGCAGCTTTGCCCAGACCTCGCGCTCCTCGGCGGTCGTCAGCAGCCGGTTCAGCGCTTCACCGTCCAGCCCCTCAAGGTATTCGTCCAGCGTGATGCCCTCATTCGGCAGCACTGCTGCAAAGGCGTATTTGCCGCCCTCATAGGGCTTGACAAAGCCGGTCGCTTTGTCGTCGTGCAGCCAGATGTCCTCCGTGCTGCACATGAGCTCGCCCTCGGTGACGGAGCCGTCCGCATTGGTGAAGTCCCATTTCTGAATCTCATCCTCAGTCCAATAGCGGTATTTCCAGTCTGCCTCAAATGCCAGCGCATTGATCAGCACCATGACGGCGTCGTCGGAGAGTTCGTCGATGACCTCCGGGATCATCTCATGCGTATTCGTATTGACCCATGCGTTGATATCGTCGACGGTCTGTCCGTCGAACGGTGCGGTGTAGATGCCCGCGGAATAGTAGTCGGTCACATCGTCAAGGAAGGCGTCGGGCACATGAATCATTTTTTCATTGTCGCGCACCCAGACGGAATTTGCCGTCCAGAGCTGCTCGATCTCTGCGGCGCTCAGCCCCTTTTCCCAGCCTGCATAGTATTCGTTCAGCCGGTCGATCGTCATATCGCCGCCGAGCAGCGTCTCCATCTCGGAGCGCGTCTGCCCCTTTGCGCCGTTCGCGGTCATCGCGAGCGCCAGCGACACCGAAAGCGGCGACACCAGCACATTCCCGCCGGATTTTTTCTGCACGTTTTCGCGGCTCTGGCAGGCGCGCAGCAGGTCCATCGTGAAGCCGTCCTGTGCGGTGCGGAAGCTGTCGTCCGCAGCGATGCCGGCGGCATTGCCGAGCGTGCGCCCGGCGAGCAGATCGTTTGTCACGGTATTGTCCGCCTCTGCGGGCAGATTTGCGAGCTGACGCAGCAGCACGGAAATATCCTCCGAGGTGACATCGCCGTCACCGTTCAGGTCGGCGTTGCGCTTGCCCTCGGCGGTGATGCCGGAGCCCTGATCCTCGGCGCAGAAGCGCGCAAGCATCACGGCGTCGGCGATGTTGACGCTGCCGGAGCAGTCGACGTCTCCGGAAGCCCCGTCAGCGGCGGAAGCAGGAAGTGCACAGGATGCGGCAAGCATCAGCGCTGCCATTGCAGATGCAGCGAATTGTTTGAATCTCATCATGAAAACCTCCTTGTTATGATGTGTGTGATGGTCCGGAAGTGTCTTCCATTCCATTATACGGCATTTCGCAGGCAATTCCAACACCCTCCCGGACAAATCGTCAGACTGCCCAAATCCGTAAATCGCTTTTTGTGCAATCTGACAAAATTCGGAGAAAATGCCGTTTCGTCACCTTCGCGTAAGATTTCTGTGCTAGAATCAGATCAACACAAACCGCAGTTTGTGCGGATACAGCCGGGACTCTGTGGGGGCGCTGCCCCCACACCCCTGCCAGAGGGATATTATCCCTCTGGACTCCCACTGCAAATTTCCATATCCCCCGTTGGGGATATGGAAATTTGAAATGGGTTTCCAAAGGGGCAGTGCCCCTTTGGCGGGAGTTTGAGGGCGGAGCCCTCAAAAAACTCCTGATTGCCCCATGCAAACTGCGGTTTGTACGGATCAGAAACGGAGGTATATGAAATGGAACAACAGACGGTCATGGAGGTCAGCGGGCTCTGCAAGACCTTCGGACAGGGCAACACGGCGGTCAAAGCGCTGCAGAATGTGAGCTTTTCGCTGCAGAAGGGGCAGTTCGCCGCGGTGACCGGTGAATCGGGCAGCGGCAAATCGACATTACTAAATGTAGTCGGGTCGCTGCTGCTGCCCGACAGCGGGTCGGTCGTTGTCGACGGCAAGGACATCACCAAGGAGAAGGACGAGGAGCTTTCGGTCTACCGCAGACGCAAGATTGGGTTCATCTTCCAGAGCTACAACCTCATCCCCGTGCTGACGATCGAGGAGAACATCGTGCTGCCGCTCAATCTCGACAACACCGCGCCCGATTACACCTATCTGGGCGAGCTGCTCCGCGCGACAGGGCTCGAGAGCAAGCGAAGAGCATTCCCGCACGAGCTCTCCGGCGGACAGCAGCAGCGCGTCGCCTTTGTACGCGCGCTCATCCACAAGCCCGAGATCATTCTGGCGGACGAGCCGACCGGAAACCTCGACAGCAAGAACAGCCGCGAGATCATCAGCATCCTGACCGAATCGGTGAAGAAATACAATCAGGCGCTGCTGCTGATCACGCATGACCTGACGATCGCGGCACAGGCGGATATCGTCTACCGGATGCAGGACGGCGAAATGACCGTTTTGGAGAATGGGGTGAGTTTCCGGTGAAGCATCTGATCTCACTTGCGCTGAAATATCTCAGGCGCCAAAGGCTCCGCACGACGCTGACCTATCTGTGCATCGTGCTCGCGGTGTTCGTGTTCAATCTGCTCGCAGCAGGCGCGGCGGTCGTGCGCAATATCGCGGTGCAGGATGCCGGGCGCTACGGAACATGGGAGGTCAACGCCGACAGTCTCATCAGCGAATGCATCAAGCACGGCATGGACGAGCAGGAGGCGGTCGACCGCATCCGCAACCATGTCACCGTCAGCGACTACTTCGCCTATCAGGGGCAGAATCTTCTGACGGAGAAAACGCTGCCCGATCTCTACAGCTACTATGAATACAGCATCAACGGCGAGGATGCGAAAAACTGCTCCGGCATCGCGCTGCAGGGCGCCGCGGGCAACAGCTCGCTGCTGGGCGACACCCGTTACGTCGCGATCGACTACGCCGAGCCCGGGCGCGACATCAACTCTCCGGATACGAAGACAGAGCAGAAGAATCTGGTCTGGCTGCCGAAGGCATACATGGAAGCGGGCATCAAGGCGGGCGACACCGTCACGCTGACGGTCAATCCGGCAGTCGGCACGCTGCCCGACGATTCCGAGCAGGTGCAGGCGATCTACCGCAAATACGCGGCACAGATCGAGGAAAACCCCGATGCCGTGCTCTTTGCGCACGACCGCGGCGACGAATCCGACGACGGCAAAAGCAGCATTCTGTCGGTCACGAAGATCACCGCGCTCGCCAAGGAATTCGGCTATGAGAACATCGCGTTTTCCGATGTGCAGCGCGGCGTGCCGTACACGGTCACGCTGACGGTCACGGGCTTTTCCGATCAGGAGAGCACCTTCAACGATTCCTTCCTCAGCCTGCCGGTCTCCTATCTGAACGACATCGACCTCAAAACCGGTCTGGAGGAGCCGAACGCGGGCTTCTATGAGACCTCACAGTTCGGCGAGCATCATTTCGGCAGATGGCACAATCTC
>JAEELE010000133.1 GCA_016288755.1 Oscillospiraceae bacterium | reverse complement strand
TTCGCGCAGCAAGGCACATGCCGATGCAGTCGCGGCGCTCCGGAACGGCACGCTCCGTTCGTGGGAGTCGAAGGTCAAGGAGATGGTCGCACAGGGCAGCCCGGAGGTGCTCGATGCCTACGCGCAGCGCCCCGGCATGATGCTCCGTCACATGACCTATCTGCTGCGGAACGGCTATGCCCCGCTTGCTGTCTGCGACAAGCTGGAAGATCACGCAGATGCCCTCAGCCCGCAGACGCTCGCAGGTCTGGTCTCGTTCTTCTCGCGCCCGGAGACAGATTCCCTGCCGCCGGAACGCTTCGAGGAGGCAAGAAATCTGCGGCTCATCACCCGCTATCTGCTGCAAAGACGGCTCGCGGCAAATGAGACCGCACTGCGCGGCAAAAAGGTGTACCTCAATATGCCGGACTTCGACCTTGCGCATTCCGAGCTCCGCATCGGTGACAAGTCGGAGGAGGGCGGCTATATCCGCTCCGGGCTCGCATACCGCATCCCCGACAACGTGCGCTGCATCCGCTTCTTCGTCTACTGGAACGATGAAAAGCGCGTGGATGTCGATCTGCACGCAGCGGCATTCACTGCGGACGGCAGAGCGATCACCGTCGGCTGGAACGCGGCATTCAAGGGCGGCGAGCTGGTCTTCAGCGGCGACATCACCCATTCCGATGCCGCGGAATACATCGACCTCGATCTCGAAGGCGGAAAGAAGCTGCTGCGCACCGTCAGCCTCAATATCAATCTCTATGCCGGATACGAGACATTCGGCGAGATCGACGAGTGCTTTGTCGGCATCATGGCAGTCTCCAAAACCGGCGCTGCGGTCAAGCTCTACGATCCGAAAAACTGCTTCTTTACGCATAATCTCACCGGCAAGTCCCATCAGATGAACTACGGCTACATTGATGTGCAGAACCGTCTGCTCGTCTTTGACGGCAAGCCGAAGATCGACGGTGACTTCTATTCCGCCTGCCCGCGGAACGGCGGTTTCTCCCTGCGCGAATACCTCGATCTTCTCATGCAGGCACAGCACGCGGAGCTTGTCGGAAGCGCGGCGGAAGCGGATGTCGTGCTCGTGATGGGCAAGCCCTCCGCGGAGCATGAGCTGAGCCTCATCGACAGCAATTTCTTCCTTGAGGGTTGACAAACGGAGAAATCCGTGTTATACTGAGCGTAAGGCAAGCGTGGATCTGCGCAATGAATTGACAGCATCCTTTTACAGCTCGTAACTGCTATCCCGCCCGGGATAGAAAGCGCAGAAATCCGTCTGCTGTCAGATGGCTTGCCAAAGCGATACAGGCGTTGCTTCGGGATGAGAGCTCCGGCTTTCATGTGACTTCCTTTTATCATGAATGATTATTATGACCCCCCGAATGCAGTCTGTCACAAGATGGCCTGTATCCCCTTTATGAACCGACAAGCGTGCAGCCCGCATATCGTCCGGGAGGACGAAACTGCTCACTGTGAGCAGAGATGGCTTCCTTTTATCCACATGGAGATATGATTTTTTCATGCGTGCTGCGTCTGCCATCGGATTGCTTGTCACTGCAAAGCCAAACGGCACAGGATGTTTCGTCCTGTGCCGTTTTTTGCGCAATTCAGATACAAAATGTATGGAGAAGTTGTCTTTTTGCTATTGTATCCCGCCGCATGCTGTGTTATAATAAGCAAAAAGCCCGCAGGGAACGGGCAGAATCGAGGGAAACATATGAAAAAAGGGAAACAGCTTGCAGCACTGCTCGCAGCGGTGACGGCAAGCACGGGGATCTCGGCAATACCGCAGCACACAGAACAGGCTGTCTTTGCAGCAGCGCCCGCGGCTCAGGCGGCAAATGCCGTCTCTGCGGAATACGCGGATGCCGGGCAGACGGTCGTCAGCGGCGCGGAATACCGCATCATGGTGCGGCTGAGCGGCAAATTCATCACCGCCGCCGAAGACGGCAATGTGCAGCAGTGGGAGGCACTCGGCACCGCCGCACAGCGCTGGAAAATCGTGAAGCAGGACGGTTACTGCGCGATTCTCTCCGCGGAGAATCCGTCGCTGGCACTCACCGTCGAGGGCGGCGACAACACCAACGGCAACAACATCGCGCTCAGCACCTTCACCGGCAGCGATGCACAGCTCTTCTCGCTCATCAAAGCGGACGACGCATTCTGTATCCGTGCAAAGTGCAGCCGCTCTGCCGCGCTCGATGTCTATGACATCAGCTATGAGAACGGCGCGAACATCGACCAGTGGGACTACTGGGGCGGCGAGGGACAGAAATTCTACATTCAGCCCGCAGACGGCGCACTGACCTTCCTGCGCGGTGATCTCGATTTCAACGGGAAGCTGAACGCTGCCGACCTTACGCTCTTAAAGCGCGGTCTGCTTTCCGGATTTGACCCGGTCTGTGCCTATATCGCAGACTGCGGAGACACCGAAAGCGCGGGCGATACACCGACTGTGAACGCAGAGGATGCGAGAGCCCTCTGCGATTATCTCCTGCGCGGGCGTGACGGCTTCCGCACGGATACGGTGCAGGTTCCGGCGGCAGATGCGGAGCCGACCGCCTATCTCTTCGCCTACTTTCTCGGCAACAATCCCGATCAGGAGCGGCTCTCCTATGCGGTCAGCCGCGACGGCTATCATTTCAGCGCACTGAACGGCGGCAGAGCGGTCTGGCAGTCGTCCGTCGGCACAAAATGCCTGCGCGACCCCTATATCTTCAAGGGGGAGGACGGTCTCTGGCATCTGCTCGCGACCGATATGAAGTCTTCGCTCGGCTGGAACAGCAACCGTGATCTGATCAGCGCAAAATCGACCGATCTCATTCACTGGTTCGATGAATCGCAGATCAAAATTGCGAATCAGTATCCGAACATGATGAACTGCGACCGCGCATGGGCTCCGCAGGCGATCTACGATCCCGAAAAAGGCTCTTACATGATCTATTTCGCGGCACGCGTGCCCGGCACAGACGACCGCACGATCATGTATTACGCCTACAGCCGCGACCTCATGAAGCTCGACACGACACCGGCGCTGCTGCTCGCACCGTCAAGCGGTCACGATGCAATCGACTCGGATATCATCTTCGAGAACGGCAAATACTATATGTATTATAAGGATGAGACGACAAAGGGCATTTTCCTCGCAGAAGCAGAGCATGCATCGGGTCCCTACAAGGAAATACATAAGATCTCGGAGGGCAGTCTCGGCGTCGAGGGACCGAACATCTACAAGCTGAACGGCGAGAACAAATGGCTGCTCATGTCCGACGCCTACGGAAACGGGTATTATGTCATGCAGGAGACAACCGATCTCGAGAACTTCCGCACTGTCAGCCGCGCCGATTACAGCTTCGATTTCACCCCGCGCCACGGCTATGTCATCCCGATCACCGGCGCACAGTATGACGCACTGGTGAGCGCCTTCCCCTCTGCGGGTCTGCACACCTATCAAACTGCG
>JAEELE010000015.1 GCA_016288755.1 Oscillospiraceae bacterium | reverse complement strand
GCCTTTCGTTTGCACCCTCTCTGGTTTTCAATCAGAAACGATAGCTTTTCCCCAAAACTAAAAATGCACCCTCTATATTTTCAGAGGGTGCATTGTATCAAAATTGGAGTCTTTAGCCATAGAAAGAACCGCGTATCTGCTTCAAAATCAAGCAGTTACGCGGTTTTTCGTATCATTCCATAAACGGCTGTAACTGCGCGTGTGACGTTGAAACTGCGTAAAATCACACGAAACTGCATAGAAAGTCACACGAAAAGTCACACGCCGGAGGGGTTCCGGCAGCAATTTCAGAGAGAATCGAAGTGTAGTAGCATACAACCATTCTCTGACTCCAACGCCCTAAAAGTCACACAAAGTCACACGAAGCCCGGCATTCAACCTGAATCGCCGGGCTTTCTGCGTCTATGGGAAGGAGATAACGGATGCCGAAGCTCAAAAAGAAGATCACCCGGGATTTCACGACGATTCACAACACCATGCTCCGCGATATGCGGCTCGGCATGACAGAGCGCGGGCTCCTGCTGACCATGCTCTCGCTGCCGGATAACTGGAACTTCTCGATCAAAGGGCTGGCGCGTATTCTGCCGGACGGCTATACAAAGATTGCAACCGCGCTGAAGAATCTCGCCAAGAACGGCTATCTTGTCCGGCGGCGCATCTACACAGACGGCAAGATCACGGACTGGGAGTACCTGTTCAGCGATGAGCCTATTCCGTTTTATACCAAGGGCAGACAAAAAGGACTACACAAAGGTGTGTCGATGAAAGCAGCATTGATTGAGGAGGGCTTTGATCCGCGCGGACCGAAAGAGAACCAGCTAGTGATGTGGGAAGCTGCCGAGCGTGCTGAAATGGAGCGCGTACTGCGGACACACGGATTTGAGCGCGATGACAGAGAGCTGCGCCGAAAGCATTTGGATGTTGATGAATACAAGGTTTATCAGGAATCCAAAAAGATGATCGGCTGTATGAAGGAGTTACAATCTTCGCGCCACGGCGATCTGAGTGCTGACCGTACAAGAGAATTGCAGTTGGAGATTGTTGCAAGCAAACGGCGCATTGCAGAATTGGAAGCAGAGCGACAATCGCCCTACAAAGCGTTCTATTATTCTTCGCCCGATAAGCAGGCATGGGTTCAGCAGCAGATGACACGCAGAATATTCCGTACCGCGAAACGGAAAACGGCTTTGAAGCGCCGGCATATTACACGAAAGCAATCCGCCGCATTGAGCAGGACTTCCGAGCACCGCGCACTGCTGCACGCGACCGGTTGCGTGAAGATGTAGACAGAATGCTGATGCAGTCGCGTTCGTTCGATGAGCTCCTCATGCATTTGGAGCGTGCGAATTACAAATTAAAGCGCGGCAAGTATATCGCAGTCAAGCCGCAGAACTTCGGTACTTTCATCCGGCTGAAATCACTTGGTGAGTTTTACAGTGAGGCTGCGCTCCGAAACCGGCTTTCGAGAAAGCTGGAATACGAACAGAAACTTGTGCGTGACATGGAGCAGGCAAAAATGAGCGATGCGCCGAACTACCGCGTTCTCGTTATGATGCACCGCTACATCATTTCCTTTTCAAAAGGGTATATGCCGGTTCGGAAGAAGAACCCGAACCGCGTGCTGTCGTGGGTGAACGATGCGGAACTCGATAGGCTGACTGCACTGAACGAAAAGATCAATCAGGGCGCGACACTGGATTCGCTGCGAGCAGACATGGCGGAAAAAGAAGAAGCCGTCCGGCGCATCGAACGGACGCGGGACGGCTGTGACGGTTCTGATCAGAAATTGATGATGAAGCTGAATGCTGCACTCACTGTCGCTGAACATGAATTGCGTGATGCAGCGGAATTGCTGACAACGGCAGAGCAGGTTCTCGGCGGAACCTATCTGCAAACGATCGGTGATGCCGAACGACAGCGCAGAGAGTCGGACTACATCGAAAACGGAACAAAGCCGGGAGGGAATAAGCTGTGAACAGACAACAGATCAAGCTGCTGGCAATCACGGCAATGACGATCGACCATATCGTGCTGGTGTTCGTTCCGTCCGGCAGTCTCCTCTATTTTGTGATGCGGTTGATCGGAAGATTGACTGCGCCGCACATGGCGTTGTGCTGACTGAGGGTATCGGTTTACGCGCAGCAGATCGAGGTATCTGCTGCGCCTTGTCATTTTCGCGTCGATCTCGCAGCCGTTCTATTTCAGACTGGCATTCGGGCGCACGCCGGAAAGCATTCTGGAATACTGCACGCATTGGAATGTGATGCTCTCGCTTGCGATTGGTCTGCTGATCATGATTTTGTTCGACAGCAGAATAAAGTCATGTATGAGCATTGTTCTGCTCGGCATGCTTATTTCGCTCGCGCACTTCTGTGACTGGTCTTATCTGATCCCAGCTTGGACGATTATCTTCTTTTGCTATTATGCAAGGGATAATACAGTAATGGCGGTGTTCTTTGCACTGGCATCTGTGACGCTGCAAACGCTGGTATATTGCAAGCAGTATGACAGCTTCGCACTTTTTTCTTTTCAATTCGGCACTTTGTTTGCACTGATCCCGATTATGCTCGACCACTGCGATCCCGCCCTTTGTGTTGAAAAAGCATATCCGCATGGATGACTACGCGGAGGGCACATACCGCAGCTTTAATGCGATTTTTACCCGTCCGATCAAGCCCGAGGCAAGACCGATCGACCGCGATCCGCAGGCGCTCATCAGTCCATGCGACGCAAAGCTCTTTGTCGTGCCGGTGACGGAGGACGCCCACTTTACGGTCAAGGGTGCGGAATACAGCACGGCGGCGTTTCTCGGCTGCAAAAAGCTCGCCGCGAAATATGCGGGCGGGCTCTGCCTGATCTTTCGACTGACGCCGGACGATTATCACCGCTACTGCTATCCTGACAGCGCCGGTGTCGGAAAAACGCGCTGTATCCCCGGCGTGCTGCATACGGTCAATCCCGTGTCGGCGGAGTATGTCAAGGTCTATCATACCAATACGCGCACCGTCACGATGCTGCACACCGAGCATTTCGGCAGGGTATTGCAGATCGAGGTCGGCACGATGATGGTCGGTAAAATTGTCAATCATCCGCATGCAATGCATGTCGAGAGCGGCATCGAGAAGGGCTATTTTGAATTCGGCGGCTCGACGATTGTGCTGATACTGGAACCGCACACTGCCGAGATGGATCCGCAGATCATGCGAAACTCGGAAAACGGTGCGGAAACTGTTGTGCAATACGGCTCCCGTATCGCAGTCCGTGCGGCGCAGTGACGGAATCATAATAAATAAAGCGAGCGAACCGGATTACATGAAAGCCGGTTCGCTTTGTTTTTGTATCAATTTGATCTGTTGCCAAAGTGTTGCCATATGTTTGCCAGGAGCAGATGCATATTTATCCGTAATGCTTCTGGTGTATTCATTATAACATAGTATCCGAGAAATATCAAGTGCCAAATAATCGCATCTACACCGCTTTCCGCAGATTCCTGCGGAACAGTTGTCAGGCTTTCTGTTCGCTGTTTTCCTTTTTCCGGTTCAGCGTGCGTGTGATAAGCGCGCCGATGACAATGCCGAGCAGCATCATCGAACCGCCTCCCGTCAGTGCGGTGCCTGTCACAGGCGCCGTATCACTGTCGGCTTTTCCGAGCGAAACGAATTTGAAGTTGTTAGCCTTTGTATAGGTCTCAGCAGCCGTACCCTCATAGCCGCGGATCGTGTTGCGCTTTCCGGAATCCGGATCTGCGATATCCTGTGTCTTGAGGCCGAGTGCGGAAAGCTCCACAGGATTGCTGTCCAGATCATACAGTCCTGTTTCTATCCCCATCATCATGCGTTTCCAGTCAACCTTACTGGCAATCTCATAGTAGTCGGAATCAAAATAGTCATTATACTACATGTCCGACCTCATAGCCAAACTTCTGAGCCCGTTCAACCCAGTTCTCATACTTGCCGATTTCATAGCAGTAATCAATCATAATGCGTCTGAGGCTGCGGTCTTCCTCGTACTGATTGACTGCCGGTCCGGCGCCGGTCTGTTCGCCGAGGAAATCATAGCCGATATATTCAACACTGGCCGGAATCGTCACGGTGATGCCGTATGCTTCCTCGCCGCGCTCCTCAAAGGGGAAAGCATTGTCTTCAATGCGCTTTGTGCCGTCGGGAATGACGATCTCGCGGACATTTTCACAGCCGTCGAAGGCACGGTGCGCGATTTCGATGATGCGCAGGCCGTGGATCACCTCCGGGATTTCCAGCTTCTCCGGATAGGATTCGCCGTAATAGAACGCATAGGAACCGGGCAGCGTGCCGTTCACCTCGTCCTCGCCGGAAATCTGATAGACCGCGCTGTCGTCCCAGTTCATTTCTCCGGCTGCGGAAACAGCCATTGCACTGCCGCAGAGCGCCGCAGTCCCCATTGCAGCCGCCGCTGCCAGCATTGCAATTCAATTTCTTGTCTTTTTCATTGCTCCTTCTTGTTGTATTCGCTGTCGGATATCCGGCAGCGTGTTTCGGGTTCCGTGATGCTATTATAGCACATCAACGGTTACACTAGAGATACACATACCGCAGAAATCATCCGCCCGACCGTTCTGCATGGAACGATCGGGCGGTCTGATGTTTTGGAGAATGCTTACGGCTTCTGTTTATGCCGCCGCCGGAGCCTCCGGCTCATCCTTTCTGCGCTTGTTTGTCAGCAGCATCACGGCTGTTGCGCCGAAAATGCCGACTGCCAGACCGCCGATGCCTGCGAGCGCAAGCTGTCCCTTTGAGAATGCGGATGCGGTATTGTAGGCTTTCGCGTCTTCGTTCCAGAAGAGATAGATGCCGCCCTTGTCATCGTTGTAGGCATATGCCTCGTCCGCAATGTTCATCGCGTAATCGTAGCAGAAATAATGCAGACCGCGCGTGCAGTTTGCGGGCGTCTTGCTCGAGCCCGTCTGATAGGTCAGCGAATTTGCAAGAATCGGATTGCCCTTTTCCGGCGATTTGTTCACATACATCGCAAGCCACTGCTTGCCGCAGTCGCAGTTGAGGTCAGCCGCGTCGCCGCAGCCCCACTTCTTGTAATCCGACACGCCATTCTGCCAGTCGCCGATCTGTCCTACCGCCTGACGGTTGGATTTGACCACGTCGTAATACACATACTGGTCGAAGTCGATGTTCTTCTTCTGATTGCCCTTTTCGTCGAGAATCGGGTTGCCGTCCTTGTCGGTCAGGTAGGATACGATGTCCGCTTCGTCCACAATGAGCATGGGGATCTCGGTAAATGTGCAATTATAATACTTTGCCAGCTGCGCAATTTCAAAGCCAGCCGTAGCAAGCAGAATCACACCGCCGAGTGCCGTCAGCCAACGTCCGTAACTTCCATTGAAGATTTCCGAGCGGGTTTTTGAAACCTCGGCTTTCATATTTTTTATACCGATTTCATTGCCTACCTCTTTTACTGCATCTGCATGTGAAAGCCCTTCTTCTGACACCAATAAATCAACTTGAAGCTGCGTCTCCTCTACATAAGTTTTGTACAGTTTTGTTTGGTCTCTAAGTAATTTTGTGTCTTCTATGCTTATATAAAACCAACCACCCCTGCCGTTCGACTTGGATAACATCATCGCACCGCCGATGATCGCACTAATACCAGCCACAGCGCCTGCATACGCGATCATGTTTCCCATGCCATTCCAGTCAAACGCACTGTCAAACCAGTCTGTTTTGCCCATGTTCTTCTGCATTTTCGCCTGACTGGTCAGTGCAACGCCGTCGCGGAAGATCGCGCGGTTAATGCCGCTGTAAACGGAGATGCTCTCCGCATCCTTGAAGATCTCCTGCACATCCGGAAGCGTTTCCTTTGCCGCCTCCTCGGTTCCGGCACCGATTCGCAGCAGAGCATACAGCGAGAGGAATTCCAGACCGGCGCGCTGTCCCTCAGAGAGCACCGCCGCAAAGGGCAGGAAGTTATCCGCATCCGAGCCGTAATACGCTTCGCTTTCGGGAATGAAGAAATCCAGCAGCGTTTCGCCCCATTCTCCCTCGTATTCGACTGATTCCAGAGTATAGTACAGCCTCGCCGTATTGTTAAAATTCTCGACGGCGTCCTGATAATAGTCCTCGTCCGTTTCCTTGAGTGCATCGAAATACGCTTCGATGCGGGCAGAGTAATCCTCGTCGGATTCGTCCTCCTCCTGCACCAGATTTTTTTCTCCGATGAAGCTCAGATACCAGTACAGATCCTGCTGCACATCGCCGTAGCCTGCCGCCAGCGCCGCAGCCGCATCGCCGAACTGCGACTGCATAAGCGATTTTGCAGCGGAGGGCGAGAGATTCTGTCCGCGTGCCTCCGGCACATAGTCCTTGACGACATTTGCCAGACTTACGCCGGAAATCTTTGTGAGACGCTCCAGCCATGTGGTCTTGGCAGTGTCTGCCGCCATAGCAAGCGCCTGCTCGACCGCGAGGACTGCCACACCGGAGCTTTCCAGCAGAATCTGCGTCAGATCTGCGTGCTCCGCCTTGTCGGTCATGTTTTCGTATTGGTCGCCGAGCTCGTGGCTGGTCTCCTTGAGCAGCAGGTCGCCGAGCGGCTTGCCGGTGTCGTTGACGGCGTATTCTCCGTTCGGGTCGCCGTCATAGAATCTGTTGAGCAGCTCGTGCGCAAGATCGGCACGCGCCTTTCCCGCGGGACTGCCTTTGCCGTTGTAGTTGTCGCGGTATTCCTTCAGCACCGGGACATAGGTGTCCAGAAATGCGTTGATTTCGGTTTTCTTTTCATCCAGCAGAATCTGGTAGTCCTGGAAGCTGTAGCCGCCCTTCATGTTCATCACTGCCATATCGGTGACGGCTTCTTCTGCGTTGTTCGTACGGTGGATGCCCATGACTGCGGCGACCTTCTCCGCCTTGTCCCAGAAGGAGAGCTTGCCTGCGTTGAGGTTGCCGCCGACCGGCTCCCAGCCGTTGTCGGTCAGCCATTTCTTTGCGTCGCTTTCGGTCTTCCCGTAGGCGATATACACCTCGCTGACGTACTTGCCTGTGCTGTCTGCCGCCGCCTTGAATGCGCCCAGCGGCGATGCCGTCAGCGTCACAAGAGAGAGCAGCGCTGCGGTGAGCTTGGTTTTCAGTTTCGCCATTTTCGTTTGCCTCCTGATTTTGGGTTCAAATGATGGGAATGGATATTATGCCGATGCCGGCGCTTCCGGCTCGTCCTTTCTGCGCTTTTTTGTCAGAATCGTCACAGCTGTTGCACCGAGAATACCTGCCGCCAGACCGCCGATGCCTGCGAGCGCAAGCTGTCCCTTCGAGAATGAAGATGCGGCAGCGTATGCCTTGTCATCTTCGTTCCAGAACAGGTAGATACCGCCCTTGTCATTGTTGTAGGCATATGCCTCGTCCGCAATGTTCATCGCGTAATCGTAGCAGAAATAATGCAGTCCGCGCGAGCAGCCTGCGGGCATCTTGCTCGAGCCCGTCTGATAGGTCAGAGAATCCGCAAGAATCGGATTGCCTTTCTTCGGCGACTTGTTCACATACATCGCGAGCCACTGCTTGCCGCAGTCGCAGTTGAGGTCAGCCGCGTCGCCGCAGCCCCATTCCTTGTAATCCGACACGCCGCTCTGCCAGTCGCCGATCTTGCCGACCGCCTGCCGGTTGCACCTGACGACATCATAATACGCAAACTGGTCGAAGTCGATGTTCTTTTTCTGATTGCCCTTTTCGTCGAGGATCGGGTTGCCTTCGTCGTCGGTCAGGTATGACACAATGTCCGCTTCGTCCACGATCATCATGGGAATCGGGTCAAAGGTGCGGTTATAGAACTGATGGATCTGCCATACCTCGTAAAATGCCGCACCGAGCATCATCAGTGCGCCGACAGACATTACGATTCCGCCGGCAAACTTCACGTTTGCCGAATACTCCGCCAGTTCTTCCTGCAGGCGGTTATATCGTATCGGGAGATCCAGCTCATAAGGGCTTGCCTCCTTTATTTGCAGCAACAGTTTTTCGGGCCGTAAAAATGATGCGCCGCCCTCAGCCATACCATATCCAAAGCCAAGCGTCAGCAATCCAAAAACTGAAACGAGGAAACATTGGGCTACAGGCAATTCATCTTTTTTCACGGCATCAAACGGATTTTTGCCCAGTTTTTCCTGCATCCGCGCCTGACTGGTCAGTGCGACGCCGCCGCGGAAGATCGCGCGGTTGACGCCGCTGTAAACAGACTTCGACGTATTTCCGTCAAGCAGATTTTCCATGGCGGATGCGGCTTCCTTTACAACCGCTTCGGATTCCGTGCCGATCAGCAGAAGGCTGCGCAGTGAGAGCAGACTTGCTGCGGCGCGCTGACCTTCGGAGAGGACCGCCGCAAAGGGGAGGAAGTTGTCCGCATCCGCGCCGTAGTCTGTGCTGTCCTCCGGCATGAAGAACTCCAGCAGCGTTTCGCCCCAATCGCCCTCGTATTTCACGGTTTCGAGCAGGGTGTACAGCGTTGCCTTTTGGGTAAACACCTCGAGGGTGTCCTGATAATAATCCGCGTCCGTATCCTTGAGCGCATTGAAATACGCTTCGATGCGGGCAGCGTAATCCTCGTCGGATTCGTCCTCCTCCTGCACCAGCTCATTCTCTTCGAGGAAATTCTGATACCAGTACAGCTCCTGCTGCACGTTGTCATAGCCTGCCGCCAGCGCCGCAGCCGTATCGCCGAACTGCGACTGCAGCAGCGATTTTGCTGCGGAAGGCGAGAGATTCTGTCCGCGCGCCTCGGGCACATACTCCTTGACAACATCCTTCATATTCACGCCGGAGATTCTCGTAAGGCGTTCAAGCCATGTGGTCTTTGCCGTATCTCCCGCAATGGCAAGTGCCTGCTCCAGCGCCATGATGACCGGACTGGAGCTTTCCATCAGAATCTGTGTGATATCGGCGTGCTCTGCCTTGTCGGACATGTTCTCATACTGGTCGCCCAGTTCGCGGCTGGTCTCCTTGAGCAGCAGATCGCCGAGCGGCTTGCCGGTGTCGTTGGCGGCATATTCTCCGTTCGGGTCGCCGTCATAGAACTGATTGAGCAGATCATGCGCGAAATCGGCGCGCGCCTTGCCGGCGCTGCTGCCCTTTCCGTTGTAATTGTCGCGGTATTCCTTCAGCACGGGAATAAACGTATCCACAAATTCATTGATCTGCGCTTCCTTTTCCTGAAGCAGCATTTTATAGTCATTGCAGCTGTAGCCGCCCTTCATGTTCATCACCGCCATATCGGTGATCGCGTCGCCGGCATCATCGGTTCGCCGGATGCCCATGACCGCAGCGACTTTATCACCGCTGTCCCAGAACGAGAGCTTGCCCGCGTTGAGGTCGCCGCCGACCGGCTCCCAGCCGTTGTCGGTCAGCCATTTCTTTGCGTCGCTTTCGGTCTTCCCGTAGGCGATATACACCTCGCTGACGTACTTGCCCGAGCTGTCTGCCGCCGCCTTGAATGCGCCCAGCGGCGATGCCGTCAGCGTCACAAGAGAGAGCAGCGCTGCGGTGAGTCTGTGTCTCAGTTTCATGAATGATTCCTCCTTTTGATTATGCTGTTTTCGTCTGATGCGGAAGCAGACATGCCGTTATTTGATCCTCAGTCTGCCGAATACTGTCGATGCGCTGTAATAGCCTTCATCCGTCAGCTGTGCATTGGCACGGCCTGAGCTTGCACCGCGGTCAATATACATCCGCACTCTCGTATCGCCCTTTGCCTGCGTGAAATTGTTTCCGTAGCCCGGCAGCACGCCGTAATTCAGGCTGAGCGGGAAGCCGTTGGAGCCGTCCGTCAGGTAATCCGACGGGGCATCCGTATTCACAGCCAGCACATTCTCCCAATACACATCCCGGTAGAAGGCAGTCTGGAATTCCGACTGTCCGTGCAGCGTGTCCTGATATACCGCAGCCAGGTCTTCTTCGTTTGCATACAGCGGAGAAATATCTCCGTAGGCAAATGCGATATTGCGGATCGGCTTGGCGATGGCTTTGGCGGATTTCGCATAATAGAAATCCTTGCTGATCGTATAGTACAGATAGATGCCGGGGCCGCCGCTTCCTTCGTTCAGGGAAACAGTTTCCGCGCCGGATTTCAGATTATGCCTGAGCAGCTTATACGGGACGCCCTGATGGGTGTCATAGATTGCCATACCGTCTTCATCCCTGACAATCTCGCCGTTCTCGTTCAGTCTTGCTTCCTTGTAGGTATATACCGAATACTTGTTGGATTTCTTCACATATCCGCCGGGATGATCGAATTGCTCCGGCGGATTGTCTCCGACGTACAGGAACAGATCGTGAATACAGTTTGATTTGTCGCTGGTACGCCGGTATCCGATTGCGATCCACTGATCCGAGCAGGAATTATAATTGCAGTTGACGGTTGTTGCGGCATTCGCATTTGTGGTGCCGATCATATCCGCCAGCGCTTCTTCGCGCGTTTTGCCGATGCCCATATAAACGGATTCGATATACGGCAGCTCCTCAAGATCATATTTCGTGTGGATGTAGTAATACTCATCTGTCCGCATCCGCAGCTGGTGATAAGCCGGGAGCTTGAAATTCACACGGTCTTTCTCGGAGCAGGAGAAGGATGTATTGTATCCGTTGATGAACAGCTCCTTGCTGATGTCGATTTCGGTGATCGGCGCCGAATACGCGGCGGTACCGCTGTTTCTGGAATAGTACAGATAATACTGTCCTTCTTTGGACTTGACAGGACCGCCTGCAAACGTACACTGTGTTTCACCGACCTTCAGCGTGGAGGGCACGGATTCCGCGTCATTATAATACTTCAGGATGCCGTACACGGGACTGCTGACGGAGGAGGTGTTCTCGTTCGTGCGGACAACTCCGATGTAGGTGCAGTTGAAGTCACCCTCTGTTTTGTCAGACGGATCAAATCCCTGATTCTTGCTGAAGGAATGCGTGCTGTGCTTCCAGCGCTTGTAGGCAAGGTCATTGCCGTAGACCCACTGATTATCGGAAGGATTCGCTTTTGAAACATCCCGTGCGCCCATGGCATACCACGGATCCTGTGACGAAATATCCAGCGGGATGATTTCATCAAACTCCATCGCAAGCGGATGATCCGGAATATCGGAAAAGAGCTCCGAAACGGTCGCCCACTGCTTTGTCGCCTGTGCGTAGAGATTCGAGATGGCTGCCTCCGGCGTTTTGCCCGTTCCGCAGAACACACCGGCAATATAATGCTTCTTGGTATACTGATTGCTGCAGGAGGGATCCCTGCCGATGATCTCATTCTTCTCATTCCGCTGAATTCTGCCGCCCGCATCCTTCCGCACATACAGGTACAGGTATTCGGAGCCCTTGTTTGCCGTATCCAGTGCCAGATTCATCGGGTGGTCATAATCACCGGGCGTGCGCAGATCACAGACCGGCACAAAGCCGTCAATCTGCGTGGGCTTTTCCTGCCCGTATACCAGCCGGATCTCATCGCGCCTGATCGGGAGCACATCCCTGACAGGGCCGGCAGTCAGCAGATAATGCGTCAGCACCTCCGTTTCGCCTTCCGTCATCCAGTCCAGATTCTTATTCTGTCTGGTATCCCACGGGAGATAGAACGGAACTGCCATATTCGTCATATTGTAGTAGCTGACGGAAACGCCCGCCGCCGTGATCGGATTGCCCTGAATGCTGACATTTGTTGTCAGCATCGTGCCTGCCGGTGTGGACAGACCGGTATACCGGATGGTATTTGTGGTTTCTGTATACGGCGTGATCAGGCCGGAGATGCCCGTGATCGCGCGGTACGGATTATAGGTGTATGAAACGCCGAAATACATCTCAGCATTGAATGTTCCCGGTTCATCATCCATGAACAGATGCAGCCAGGTTGCATCATGCCGCCGGGCGCCGCCACCGTCCGACCAGTTGATCGTCATTCCGCGATACAAGGTATGATAAATATCATATGTCCAGTCTTTCACGACGCCGCCTTCCTTGTCCTGATAGATCGTGGCGACCTTCATCTTTGCCGCGGAGCTGCTGAGCGTATTGCAGCCCTCCAGAAGCTCAAAGCCGTTTTCCTTTGCAAAGGTCTTCATGAACTCCTGATTCGTGCCGAAGCGCCGGTCATCGCCGCCCTTGTTTGCTGCCATGAAGTAGGAGAATCCGGCAACATAGGGCGGAGCGCTGTCTGTGCTGTCTGCGATATACTGCTCCTTCGGCCAGAAGTAGATGTAGAGTCCGTCAACAGGATCGTCCTGCGCCGTCTTGTCGTGATACGGCATATAGACATCATATACCGCAAACTGACTGTCGAACGTGGCATAGGGGTCGTATCCGGCATTGTCGCTCCATTTGTGCTTGAAATCGACCGCCTGACCGCCGCTGAACAGGCAGACAGGCTCCGCGCCGCATCCGAGCGGCAGACGCTCTGTCTCAACTGAGATCTTTGTGATCGGTGAACCCGCATCCAGGCTGGCGGTCGCATAGAGAGAAACGCCGTCCGGTGTCGTGCCGCTTTCGCCGACCGCGGCTTTGCCGTACTGCGCGCTGCCGTACAGGATGGCCTCTGTGCCGAGCGTGCTGACCCGCAGATCCGTCAGTGCGCCGGCTTCATTTCCGAGCTGATAGCCCAGGAACGTATAGCCGTCATCGGGTGTCAGATTGGTCTGGATCGGCTCAAGACCATCCTTCTGCAGAATGTTGATCGCGGTTTCCCGTTTGTCCGCGTGCGCGAGAAGCACCTTGGTAACATACTGATCGGAGGAAACCACCGTGGCGGAGGTCATCGCGTCGGAGATACCCGGAATGAACATATAGAGCGCTTCTTTCTGGCCGCTGGAAAGCTCCATGTCGATATCATTGATGTTCGCAGCCTGTGTGCCGGAAATCAGCGAGATGCTGCGGTAACCGTCCTTTGCCAGATATTCCTTTCCGGTAATATAAAACGATTGCCCCGGCACGACCTCAATGGGCTTTCCGGCATTCGCTGCCTTGCTGGCATAAAGCATCAGCCAGCGGTCATGAATTCCCAGATAGGCGCCGAGATCTGCCTTTTTCTTCGCATTTACTTTCTTGTTCAGTATGTCGTAAGTGGTGACGGTCTTGGAAAGCGCCTGACTGCTGAGCTCATTGAACAGTTCGGACTCTTTGAGCGTTTCTGCCAGCAAATCGGTCTCATCAATATACCCCGCCTCATCATAGACTTCATAATGCTTCTTCGGCGTTGTTAACAGCAGATCCGTGATCTGCTTCAGACATTCCGGCAGATTGCCTGCCACCGCGTCATACTGGATGCGGTAATTGCCGTTCATATTGGTGCGGGTATGATAGAGAATATCCGGCGCCGTGCTGTAATCCGTCCGCGGCGGTTCATCAAACACGCCGCACGCATCCATAATGAGATAGATACAGAGCGCGAGGCTTACGACGAGGGCGAGGACATTGAGAACGTAGAACGCGCAGAGCGCTGTTCCGAGCATCATGCTGGCAGCCGCACCGAGCGTGGAGATGCCGCCGAACATGGTCAGCGAGCCGAACAGTCCGGTCGCAATGAGCGATACACCGGCGCTCCAGAGCGAGCCGACGAACGCCTGCACGATCATCGCAACGCCCATGACCGTCAGCGTCACAATATCCGCGATCTTGATTGCCATGGTCAGCTTGGAGGATTCCTTTCTGAGCGGCGCGTTCTCGTCCTCCATAATCTGCTTGCCGCCGTTCTTAGCCTGGATCAAATCCTTTGTCTCTGCGACTTTTTTTGTATATACGGACGTATCCACGCCTGCCCAGAGATAGATCTTGCCGTCGGAAAAGCCCGCTTCCTTCAGCTGCTTTGCGTTATCATCGAGGATCTCCTTCCGGTTCTCCACATAGTCCTCCTGCGCAAAGAGTGTCCGGACAAGCCGGTCAAGACCGCAGGTTTCAAGCACGACACGCTGTGCGGCTGTCATGCCGTCCAGCAGCGGATACACCCTTTCCGGGAAGAGCGAGAGCTCCGGGTCATCCGCAAGCGACAGGAAATATTCCGCGAGCGTCTGCCGCTCACTCACGGTGACAGTGAGCTCTTCTTCCGTCTCCTCGTCAATCTCGCCGTTTTCATCCTCATAGAACGCGACCGAGTCATTGACGATCTCTTCGCCGGCTTCCTGATACACAATGCTGTCCATCAGCTCATACAGCTCCATGCTGCGGAGATACTCCGGAATCCTGCAGTTCGGGTACTTCTCCATCAGATCATCCATCGTGCTGTCATCATCAATGTCGTAGCCGAAGGTTTTTCCGTACCGGTCATAGAGCGGCTTCGCTGCGGTGTAGGTTTCCGCAAAAGACCGGATCTGCCGGATCAGCTCCTGTGCAGAATCCGCATACCAGCTGTTGTACTGATTCTTCGCGGCGGAATCCGCTTTTTTATACATTTCATAGACCGGGCTTTTCTTTGCACGGTCAACCCATGTTGTCCGGTTCTCATTCCAGTCTGCCGCCGCGACCGCCAGATAGCCAGTAATGCCAGCATAGACGATCGCATTACCGCGCTGAATGAATTTCGCAAAGAAGCCCGCGTCGCCGTTGTTCAGCAGATATTGACCGAGCAGATTGTCAGTGTTTGTATGCGAGCGCGAATCCTCCACATAAAACGAATTCAGCGAATCATATGCAATGAGCGCATAAGGGCTGCCCGCTGCCTTTTGTTTCCGGTATTCATTGACCAGAACCATGATCTGATTCGCCTGATCCGCAAATTCGCCGACATATTTGTCCAGATACTCCTGATAAGTCAGCTCTTCATATGCGGATGACTTCATATCCAGCAGGGAAAGGTCCGTGACGGCTTCGTCCGGGTTCTCTGTCACCTTATAGCCGAGATAGGCTCCGAGTGCCGCGCCGGAACCTTCCTTCAGGTTTTCGGGGCAGAAATAATAGCCTTCTTCTTCGCACAGAGTTTTTGCCTGCTGTTCGGAAAAGCCGTAAAACATCTTCACATCGCTGACATACTGCGAAGCCAGACGCTGCTCCTGAATCTCCTCTGCTGCAACCTGCGTCCAGGGCTGATTGCACAGCAGAAGACTGGCAACCAGCGACAGGGAGACGAAGCGCAAAAACAGCTTGAAACCTCTCATTCGGATTCTCCTTTCTTCTTTTTTCTGCGGAGCACCAGCGTCAGAAGCAGAATCACTGCTGTCAGTACGGAGCAGCCGATGATTGCGGTATGTCCCTGTGAAAAGACCGATGCGTGCAGCGCGGTGTCAACCTCTTCCTGATTGGTCAGCTCCAGGGTTCCGTTTTCACAGGTCAGATACTTCAGGTGTTCGCTGCTGAACAGATAATCTCCGTTTGTCAGCGTCTTTCCGCCGTCATCGCGTGACAGCCAGATATCCGAGCCGCCTGTCAGTCCGGAATCATAGAGGAAAGCAGATGCGGTCAGCACCAGATTGTTGTCGGAACGGCTTCCGTCATTCTCGCGGACGATCGTTTTGCCGCAGAGCTCCACTCTGGTGTTCTCATAAGCGTAGATGCCGCCGCCGGAGCTGCTGCTTGCATTGTTTGTCACGGTGCAGTCCTGCATATAGAGTGAATTGGGACGGTCGGTTTCCCACGCCCAGTCTGCGTCAAAGGAATCCACGCAGACCGCTCCGCCCTTGTTTCCGGCGGAATTGCTGCGGAAGGTGCAGCCAAGCAGCCAGCAGTAATTCTGTCTGGAGGAATCCTCCTCCGAGACGGTTAGAATCGCGCCGCCGTTGCTGTCTGCGTGATTGCGCTCAAACAGCACGGAATCGCAGCGGATCAGGCTCTGACCGGAGCCGGCATTGCGGATTGCACCGCCTGACCCCGCCGAGCAGCTTCTGACCGTTCCGCCTGTCATCTGCAGCTCTCCGCCGCGGACATATGCCGCGCCGCCGCCTGCGGATCTGCAGGCGATGACGGAGGTGTCTTTCAGAATGACAGGTCTGGTCTGCACCATCAGTCCGCCGCCGTAAGCATCGGCGCTGCACGCCCGGATTGTGCAGCCTTGTGCGGAAAAGCTGCCTTCTTTTGTCAGCACGCCGCCGCCGTCATGCGTATTTGCCCAGCAGCTTGCGATCTGCACATTCTTCAGCGAGACATTGCCGGCGCTGTTTCTGATCGCGCCGCCGCCCGCTCCGAAGGTGCCGCCGTTGTAGAGCGTGCCGCCTGTCATATTGAGCGTGCCGCCTGATTCAACCTGAATCAGTCCGCCGGTATTCGTGCTTCTGCCGCCCTGAATACTGCCGCCCCTGAAGGCAGAACAGGTAGAGCGTGTCGGTGCGGAATCCGTAATGTTCAGCGTGGTGTTTTCTCTGACGCAGATCAGCTCGCCGTTGGCAACGGAGCGTTTGATGCTGCGGATGATCGGGAAGCCGTTGAGATCCAGCGTGAAGGTGCTTCCGGTATTCAGTACGCGATCGCAGATCCACGCACTCTGAAGCTGCAGAACGGCATTTTCGCCGAGCTTCTGTGCAGCTTCCCATGCATCATAAGGATTCGTATAGTTTCCTTTGATTTCCAGCGAACCGTCCTCTCTGTGAATGCCGACCGAGGAGTTTCCGAGATTGTCAAAGGAAAAATGCAGATAATCGCCGCCCCAACCGGACGCGATAAACGGATAGGATTTGATCGTGATTTTGCTGCTCTCGATGGCTTTGCCCGCGTCATTGATCCACATTCTGACGCGCATCGTGTGGTCATGGAATGAAACCAATCCGCCGAAATCCGGATACACGGAAATCGAAACCGGGCTTGCACCGCCGAGGTCGAATGTATAGCTGGCTTTGTCTGCCGGATCATCCAGCGTCTGGCGGTTGACCTCCCAGAGATGCTGCTCCCCGAAGGAATCCAGCAGGTACACCGGGATGGTTTCCGAATTCCAGCCGCTGCATTCATCCGTGCTTTCGAGTTCAATTCTGACGCGCTGTCTCAGATCTTCCGGCACCTCGTCATAGACGGTGAACACTGCCTGAATGGTGTAGGAGCGCGCAATATTTTCAGTCAGCGTCAGTTCCGGCTCCCGGAAAATCTGCGTTTCCGTCACCGGATAGGAATGGGTCTTGCTGCCGCTGAATGTCGTCCGGTTTTTCACGGTCGGCTTGGTCAGTTCAAAATGATCGAACAGGCATCCGACAGCCGGCTCCGCCTTGAGCGTGACCTTGCCGGCGCTGTATGTACCGCTGCCGGTCACAGTGCCGTAATCCTTCGTATAGGACACGCGCACACAGAAATCTGTATTGATGTAGGTTCCGTTCTTTTGCTGAACCTTTGCGCCGGAAAATGTCGGAATGAGATCGCCGCCGATGTTCTGATAGAATACGGTTCCGAGGGAAGCGCCGCCGTCCCAGTAGTAGTCCAGCCCGGTAATGCCGCCGGTTCCGCCGTTGAGATCAAAGCAGGCCTTTCCGGAGATGACTTCTTCTCCGGTCACCCAGTCAGAGCCGTTGGAGCCGCCTTTTCCGTTGCAGCATTTCCATGTCCAGTGGAGTGCGCGGCAGCCGGTCAGCCTGCCGCCGGTTTCGCCCGTGACGGAGCCGTAGGTCTTGCTGCCATTGACAGTGCCGAGATTCAGGCAGTACAGGCACTTATCATCGCCCATGATGCCGCCGACATTGGTTCTGCCCTTGACAGGGGCGTTGTTGATGCAGCAATAGACCCGGCTGCTGCTGCCGTATCCGACAATCCCGCCGACGTAATCATCACCGCTGCTGTTGATCTCGCCTTCGTTATAGCACCCGAAAACGATGCCCTTATTGATGGACGCACCGGCAATGCCGCCGGCACGTTCCGTATCGGAGCCGCCGGACACCCTGCCATAGTTCGCGCAGTATTCGATGGTGCCGCCGTCGTTGATTCCGGCGATGCCGCCGCTGTAGTCCCAGTTGCAATCGACGGAGCTCAGGTTGACGCAGTAGCGGATCGCGCCGTTGACGCAGCGTCCTGCGATGCCGCCTCTGTACGGATCCTGATCGCCGGAATTCACTCTGGCATTCTGTGTGCAGTGCTCGATCCGCCCGCCGGTACCAACAAATCCGCAGATGCCGCCGAGATGGTCGTCCGTGCCTCTGGCGACTCTCACTTCGCTGTAAACATTGTAGTAACTATTCAGTCCTTCTGAAAAATCCACAAAGTTGAAAGCAAAAGTTCATCGCAGAAAAACTGTGATTCTGTCAATTTACAGCTGCCGTGAAATGTGCTATAATCAAAGAAAAAACGGTGGTGAAACAGGATGACAGT
>JAEELE010000132.1 GCA_016288755.1 Oscillospiraceae bacterium | reverse complement strand
TTCCGTTCAGAACAGGGTGCCAATGATTTTCTGACGATAAAGTCTCTCACATCTACCCTCGCAAAAGCTGGGATTTCCGCTTTTGATGCTCTTTTGTCTTTGTTTCTCGGGCAACTGGTTTTGAGGGACTGAATAGTTACTAAAATCAATAGTATGGTATAATATGTATAATCTAACGGCATTTTGCCTGTTATGTATGCGAAATATCATACGGCATAAAGGAGAATTACATATGGAAAAATACCTGTATCTGCTGCTGACAGTCTGTTCCGCCGCCGGATTCGGTTACGGACTGTACCGGTTCTTCCGGGAAAAATCCGCGCTGTATATCAGAATGATTGTATTCGGCATCGGCAGCACGATGTTCGGCAGACTGTTCGCACTGCTCCAGATCCTGAGCAACGGCGAAATCCAGCAGGGCTTTCATGTCGGTATGCTCGGTGTTCTGGGAAGCTTTATCTTCTTCTTCTCGGCGAATTACGGAACGATCGACTCGCTGGTCGATGACAGGACGCCGAAATTCCGGAAATACCGCTGGATTGCGATTCTCGCGCCGCTTGCTACG
Source organism: Oscillospiraceae bacterium (assembly GCA_016288755.1). Lineage (GTDB taxonomy): Bacteria > Bacillota > Clostridia > Oscillospirales > Ruminococcaceae > Firm-04. The sequence goes on along the minus strand of JAEELE010000132.1, from coordinate 3,862 downwards.
GTTGCGATGTTTGTGCTCTATTTCCTCAAGGTCGGCTTCTGCTGGGATGCACTCATCCATTTCGTGGAGATGACGGCGATCGGATGCATTTCGTATTTTCATCTGAAGCATCTGATCATCCCGGATGTGCAGTTCGGCGTTGTGCGCTCGCTCCGCATGTATAACCTGCAGGCGCTGATCTATGCCTTTCTCTGTATGCTGGAAATGCTCTTCGATGCCTATGCGGTGCCGACGTTCTGCACGGTGATCCTGTATATCCTGATGAGCGTAATTCTTCTGATTTTCGTTCCGATTCTGGAGAAAGGAGTCAAGTCATGGTCAATCTGAGCTATATTATTTTCATCTGCATGGTTATTTCGTTCGGTCTCATGCTCCCGCTGATGGAAAAAAAGACACGCAGCGTTGTGATTTTCATGATTGTCGGCATATTCTGCTGCCTGTTCGTATCGGAGCTCAATCAGATTCTGCTCAATGCGTTCCATGACGATATGTATTATGTCACCACAACGATCACGCCGGTGACGGAGGAGATCGTCAAAGCGCTGCCGATTCTGTATTTTGCCATTGTCATCTCGGATGACCGCCGCACGCTGATCGCAAATTCCTTCTCGGTCGGTGTCGGCTTTGCGCTGCTGGAAAACATGGTCATTCTGGTGCAGAATGTGGAGAATGTCTCGATTCTCTGGGCACTGGTCAGAGGATTCGGATCCGGTCTGGTCCACGGTCTTTGCACTGTCATGGTCGGCTATGGCATTTCTTATATCAAAAAGCGCCGCAAGCTGTTTTTCTGCGGAACCTTCGCGCTGCTGTCCGGCGCTATTATCTATCATGCGACCTATAATCTTCTTGTGCAGTCGCAGTATCCGTATACCGGTGTGCTGCTGCCTGTCATCACCTATATCCCCGCGCTGCTGCTTCTGCGGAGCAATACAGCGAAACAGACTGCAAAGGGGTGACGCTTATGAAACGAACGATTGCAAGCCGGCTGTGCGCGGTCATGGCAGCCGCCGCAGCGGTCTGTCTGACGGTGCCTGCCGTGCCTGTTCATGCGGAGAATTTCCAGTTCATTACCGATGTGCGTCTGGCATCCGGCGAAAACGCACAGGATGAACTGGAGGCAGCAGGGTACAGCGTGATGGCGGTCGGGCTGAATGCGCCGCGCTCGGATACGCAGGTCTATCTCGGCTACAAGATCAGCGCGGGCACGCCGATCACGAATTTGCTGATCGCGCCGGATACCGGCGATACCATGGATGTTGACGGAATGCAGTATACCTGTGCCGCGCATATTGATGCGGATGAAGGCAACGGCGGCGGAGCGGGCTGCGTGTATTATACCCGCGATGAGCGTGCTGGAAAGCCGCTGGCTGCACTGAATGTGCTGCGTGCCGATGCGGAAAGCGGCGAACAGCTTCTCCCGATTCTGAATGACGGCGCGGAGATTGTGCGTAAGCCGGACGGCGCTCCTGCCGATCTGGAGCAGAAAAATGCTGCATGGACGATTTACCTCGCGCAGATCCGTGACGGACTGGTGAAGCCGTATATCGGCGAGATCGTTCCGGTTGCGGCAGAGGACAGGGAAAGCGCCGTGTATCAGGCTGCCGTGTGGGGCTACAACTACTTTATTGAGGGCGATATCGACACCGCGGAGGAGACATACACGATCCTTGCCTGCAAACGAACCGCGAATCCCGCGGAGGCAATCACCGATATTGCGGCGGTATCAGCCGATGTGATCCGTCAGCTTGAAGAACAGCAGATGACTGACAAGCCGGAGACAACTGCACCGGAAACAGAAACACAGGTCACGGAAACCGCGGAGACCGCCTCCGCAGAAACCGCAGATGAAACGACCGCCGAAGCGGAAACAACTGCCGAAGCGGAAACAACCGCGGAAGCAGAAATGACAACCGCAGAGACAACCGCGGATTCCGCAGAAGCAGATGAGACCGCGGAGAGCACGGTCCTTTCGTCCGTGTCCTCCGATCAGACCGCCGCGGAATCGCCGCTGAACGGAGACGCGATCGGTATTTCGGGCGTGGAATACGCAAGAATCTCACGCACGGAAATTGCCGGCGAACAGCCCTTTTATCTGTATATCACGAGAGCGCCGGAGGCAGGCAACCCGATTTCTATGCTCTATGTCGGCGAAACGGGAGGAGACACGGATATTCTCCTCGGCACATGGATTTCCGGATATTTCGGCACAAAGAGCGCTTCCGGTTCCTATGCCTTTTCCGCGAATGAAGATCTGTATATGTCGCTGGAGCGTGACATGACGGTTTATACGCGCGTGCCGGTCAGTCTGCTGACTGCGGTGGATGAAATCAGCAGCACGGAACCGGAGCAGACGCTTCCGCTTTCCGTGCTGACGCAGAAGGACGGACTTCCGGCAGGCAAAGCCGTGCTCGGAGGTCTGCGCACACCGCAGTATGAAACACCGGAGCTGGAGCATTATGACAACCAATCTCCCAACGGCAGAAAAGCATCCGCCTTTCAGAAGCACGGCATGACGGCGCTTCTTCTGGGCGGTATTGCGGCCGCCGCCGCTGTGGGGACAGCCATATTCCGGAAGAAAAAGCGTCCGGCAGCATCCGGAGAAGAAATGAAGAATCAGAAGCAGACGAAAAAGCCGAGGTGACTTGCATGAAGAAAAAGAGAATTTGTTTTCTGGCTGCATCCATCCTGACAGCGGCTGTCTGCCTGTCTCCTCTGCGTCAGAGCATCGGCGCCTCCGCAACAGACGACGGATTTCAGCCGCTGACAGCATCAACGCTGAATGAAGCCAAGCTATTCGACGGTTCCTGCAGCTGGGTCTATCCGCTTGCGAATTACAGTGAAAACGAAGAATTTGCAATCGTTCCTGCATTTGCCGGCGGTATGTGTCTGGATTACAGCCTGAGCAACGGCAAAGTGCAGATCTTTAAGCTTCACCGGAACTACAATCAGCGCTGGAAGCTCCAGAAAGCAGGCAATTACTTCCGCATTGTCAATCCTGAGAGCGGAAAGGTGATCGCGCCGCAAGACAGCAAAGTGCAGAGCAAAGTCAAGGCAGAAGCGGCATCGCTGAACACCAGGCTGGACTGTCAGCTCTGGAAGCTGGATGCCGCAGGCGACGGCTCCTATTTTATCCGGAACAAGGCCGATGAAAACCTGGTGCTGGATATTACAGGAAACAAAACAGACAGCAGCACGCCGGCTATGCTCTTTCCCTTTTCCGGTGAGAGAAATCAGCGATTCTTCTTTGAACCGCTGACCGCTGCGGAGCCGATGGAGGACTGGGGCTCCCGGCGCCGCGACTGCAACGGCACCGACTGGGATTTCTGGGACGGGTCAACGGATACCTCGTGGTATTATGCCAATAAGAACGATAAAACCTATTTCATCGGAAGCGGAAGCGAGCTTGCCGGTCTGACGCAGCTTGTCCGGAACGGCACGATGGATTTTGCCGGCAGAAATATCGTGCTGACGAAAGACATCAATCTCTGCGGCATTGAATGGCCCTGCATCGGAAGCGGTACCAATCCGTTCCGCGGCAGCTTTCTCGGAAACAATCATGCGATCATCGGACTGGTTGTTACCAGCACAAATAACGAGCATGGCCTGTTCGGCTGTGTGCGCGGCGCGATCGTCCGCGACCTTGCGGTCAAGGGCTCTGTTTCCGGCGACTGGAATACCGCCGGTATCTGCGGAGCACTCGACAACGGAATCATTTACAATGTGTAACTATTCAGTCCCTCAAAACCAGTTGCCCGAGAAACAAAGACAAAAGAGCATCAAAAGCGGAAATCCCAGCTTTTGCGAGGGTAGATGTGAGAGACTTTATCGTCAGAAAATCATTGGCACCCTGTTCTGAACGGAA
>JAEELE010000014.1 GCA_016288755.1 Oscillospiraceae bacterium | reverse complement strand
GGAAGAATGACCGAATACAAAGCCAAAAAAGCCGCCCCCGTTTTCAGGAACGGGGGCGGTCAGGCTGTAGAAAAAGGTGTCTCCGACGGATTATATTGGGGACTCTGTCCCCAAACCCCTGCTTAAGGGGCCCTGCCCCTTAAGAATCCCATTATGACAGCAATAACGCAACCGCGTGGAATTCGCACAAAACGGGATTCCAAAGGGATAGTATCCCTTTGGCAGGGGTGCGGGGACAGCGTCCCCGCAAAAATGTGCCGCAGGCACATCAAAAGCACTTTATCGACAAACTGGCCGCCCCCGTATTCAGGAACGGGGGCGGTTCTTTTTTTGGCGGATGCTGTCGGCTGCCTTGTCGGAGAGCGGCTTTAGGACGCAGTAGGAGATGAGCGCGCAGACGGCGTAGTCGGCAATCAGGCAGAGTACGCGCAGATACCACGCATGGACAAAGCGGCGGACAAACAGATAAATGCCGATGAACATGGCAAGGAATACAAGAAACTGCAGTGTATTGAAGATTTTTGCGGGTCGATCCTGCTCGGGCAGATTGGGCTTCACGGGGCATCCCTCCTCTGAGGACTATTATAGCACAATCCTCCGAAAAATGCAAATCCCCGCGCCTACTCCGGCACATTGCAGAAGCTGTCGAACCAGAAGCTGTCCTCGGTGACAATGCCGTTTGCATCGCCGTGCAGCACAATGCGGCTGACATGTGCGCGGAAATCCGCACCCAGACCCGCATAATCCTCCAGCTCCTCGCCGCAGTAGCCCGCATAGCGGATCACGCGCCCGCGCAGGCGCCGGTTCGACATCTGAATCCGGAATTCCATCGCCTGCTGCGGGTCGCGCAGATAGCAGCGGTCATACTGCATCCGCTGCACGCGCACGATCCCGCGCTGCTCCGCCTCCGCGTTTGTCATCGCGTAGGTTCCGTAGTTGCCGTCGATATCCGCCATCTCGATGCGGCTGATCAGCCCGGCACATTCCCCGGTCTGACCGTCGTGCAGCACGCGCGCTGCCGGCAGCAGAATCGGGCTCTCCTCCGACCGCGGCAGCACGCAGAGCTGATTGTCCGCGCGCACGAACGGCACGCCGCCGTTGAGCTTGAAATTCAGCGCGGTCACCGCGTCCCACATCGGCGTGCGGTCCTCGATATACACATAGCTGACCGGGTCCGGCACGGCTTCGTAGGTCATGTGCGGCAGCTGACAGTCGGTCATCAGCGATGCGAGCGTCACGTCAAAGCGCAGCCCGGGCAGCAGCTGGTTGCGCACCAGCGCCTCCGACCAGCTCCGCGCGGTGATCTTCAGCAGCTGCACGCCGCCCTCCGCAAAGCGCTCCGTCCTGCGCACGATCCCCGAGAAAACCGTATATGCCCCGACCGTCAGCGTGACGGAAAGCGGCACGCGGTCATGCACTGCGGCGACGGTCGCCGAAAGCGACGCATACGGCTGATACCGGTCGCGCACCAGCGTGAACCGCAGACAGCGCGTTTCCGCATAGCTGCCCGCTGCATCGGCAAGCTGCAGAACCGTATTCATGCGTCATCACCGCCCGAATCGCCGAGACTGCCCGTAAAGGAGACGGTACAGCTGCCCGTGCGGAGCGTGCTGCCCTTTTCCAGCGTGATCTCCGTCATCTGCATGCCGGTGAAGCTGCAGCCGCCGAGCGAGAACGCGGACGGCGACCCGTTCAGCTGTGCTTCGAGTGCCTGCAGCAGCGTCCCGGCGGCGCCGTCGATCAGCGAGACGCGCCCCGTGATCTGCACGGCAGCATCCGCCTGCGGCAGCACGGTCACGAGGGTCTGACCGTCGGCGCAGCGCGCCCGCGTGACCGGGCAGCTCAGCCGGACCGTGTATTGCTCCGGATGCAGCACCGCATCGCCGAGCACGATCCGGTCGTCCGGCGCCGCGGTCACCAGTGTCGATGAATATGCCATATCATCCCTCCGTTCATCCGATCTGCCTGCGCACGATCGCCGCAGACAGCGTGATCTGCACCTCCCGGACAAGCCGGTCGAGCGCTTTGGAATAGGCAGTCTCCCCGAGCGTCAGCCCCGCGACGGCATAACCGCGGTCGAGCAGACCCGGCAGCAGCACGTTCTCCGTGCAGATCGCGAGTGCGTCGGCGGATTCCTCTGTCCGGCAGTGCAGCCGCACGCGCAGCGTCAGTGCCGCGGGAATACACCAGCCGTTTTCTGTCACGAGCGGTGCCTCACATTTCAGCGACGAGATGCCGACCGTCGCGAAATCGGCGTTCTGCGGCAGCGCGTCGAGCCGTCTTGCATATTCGGGGAAAGCCGCAATGCCGTCCGCGGTCAGAATGCCGCAGATCTGCGCGGACAGTGTTTCGAGATATGCCATGCGCTCACCCCGCAAGAATCATGACAAAGCCGCTGTCGCACAGCAGCTCCGCCGCCGCGCTCCGGTATGCAAGAAACAGCCGCACGGCGAGCGAGACCGGCTGGCTGTCGTCGCGCTGCGCAGACACGCTGCCCGCATAGGTCGGCGACACGGCGCCCTGTGCCGCGAGAATCTGGCGGCGGCGGAGATTTGCCAGCGCCGCGGCATAATAGCTCAGCCGGATATCAAAGGGGTCGGCGTCGGCGCGCAGCTCCCGGCGAACCTCTTCGATCGCCGCGTCGACCAGCGCAGCCCACTCCCCGATCTCGGGGAGCATCGCAAAGAGCAAAAACAGCCGCGCCGTTTTTGCACGGAATGTGATCTCGTTCATGGCAGCTCCTTTCAGGTGCGGTAGGCACCGTTGCCGTCCTGCGGCGGATCGTTCGGCGCCTTCAGCTGGGGCTTACCGGCGGGCTTTCCCGCGGGGCGCAGGCGCAGCGAATCGCGCAGACGCAGCAGCTCCGGGGCGTTCATGTGCATGACGGTCTCGGCAAGGGCTCCGGCGCAGGCGTTATCGCCGCCGCGGAAGCAAAGCTGCACCACATCCTGACGCAGCTCCCCGGTCAGGCGGTCGAGCTGCTCGGACATGTCGATCAGCATGCGGCGCATGGCGAGCTTTTCGGCGTCGCAGACAGTGCCGCCGCAGGTCTTGACGACCCCCGCGCCGCGCTGTGCGGGCACTGCGACGAAGCTCCACTCGTAAACATCGGTGATGCCCTCGAGCACGGTGTGGCAGGTCCCGCCGGCGTAGTCGCGCCCCTTGACATGCGGACATGCCTTTTTCAGCTTATTCGTCCCGCAGACCGAGCATTTCTGCACGGAGACGGCACAGGAGATGCTGACCTCCTTTTTGATGCCGGCGTCGATCTCGCGGATGAGGTCGGCGTTGCCGTCGGTGCGCACCATGTAGGCATTCGCCTTGAGGCAGCAGTAGTCGTGACCGGTTTTCGTCTTGCGCGCGGGGTCTGTGACGAGCTCGGTGCGGAAAATGCGCGCCTGCTGATGCGCAGCCCTTGCATCGTGGTCGAAGATGCCGGTCACGCCGACGAAGCGCTTCTGCAGCTCGGCGAGCGCGGTCTCAGAGAAGCAGTCGCCGTCGCGGTCGATCTCGTTGTCGCAGAGCACGATCTCGAACAGATAGACCTCATCTGCCGTGAGATTGCGGCGTGTGAACCGGTTGAGCTCTGCGAGGAGCTGTTCGGTGTTTGCGTTCATAATAGCCTCCTGTCGCAAGAATATGCGGGCGCTGCCGGAACGGGAGGACCCGTTCCGGCGCCCGTGTCATGGGTCGTGACAGCAGCAGATCAGCCCGCAGGCTGCAGCACCGCGGCGGTCCCGCTCATCAGGGGCTGGAAGCCCGCGCGCACCGAGACCGCGATGCGGTCAAGCTGGCAGTCGATCAGCTGATCGGTCTCGAGCAGCACCTCCGAGCCGGTGATGCACTCGAGCGCAAAGCCCTTGGAGATGCCGAGAATCTTCGTGTCGCCGATCGAGCTGTCCTTGAGCAGCTTTGCGCCGAAGGGCAGGCGCACGGAGCCGTCCGCACCGAGGGTGCGATCGCGCATCTCGGTCAGCGCGAGGATCTTCGCGACATTGGCAGGCGACGCGATCACGGTCGTCATGTCGTAGTCGGTGAACTCCGCGTAGAGCGCCGTCAGGTCGGCATAGGTGACCGATGCACCCGCCTGCGTGACGGAGGTCGCCGCGGCAAGCAGTGCGGTGATCGCCTTGCCCGCGATCGCGTTGGCGAGCTTTCTGCCGACCGCGCGCAGCATGACCGTGAACACGTCGATGCGCTGCGAACGCACGGTCTCATAGCTCGCGGCGATCAGTCTGCCGTACTTGTTCAGCGCAACGGTGTCGGCGGTCTCGGTGATGACCGTCTTTTTGAGCGAGACGCCCTCAGCGGTCACGGTGTTGTAGGCACCGTCCGTTTCCGTGACGGAAAAGCCCTTCGCAACCGTGCCGTTGAGCGCGGAGACCGCCGCGGTCAGCTCCGGCAGAATGGACTCCTCCATGCCGCGCCTGACCGCTCTGCGCACAAACTCCGGGAAGAGCACCGCAGACTCGGTCGTCGAGAAGAACTTCTCCACGCGGTCGCAGTTTTCGCCCGCAACGTGGATGTCGAAGCGCTTGAGCTGGCGCTCGAAGGCGTCGAGCCCCGCGAGCTCCGTGCCCGCGTACTGCGCAGAGGGGTCTGCCTGCTCGAGTGCCTCGGAGAAGCTGCGCCCCGTCAGATGATACATGCCCTTTTCGAGCTTCACGGTATCGTACATGGTAAATCCTCCTTCAGTCTGCGGCGGACTGCTCCGCCTGTTCGTTTCTCAGCTCAATTTCGCGCGCCTGCGCGTTTCTGAGCCTTGCCTCTGCAAGCTCCTTTTCGTCCTGCAGGTTGATATTGTCCCACTGCACGCCCGCGCGCTCCGCGTAGCCTGCCGCATGGAGCACCGCCGTGCCGATTCTGCGCAGCAGCGGGGTCAGCAGCCTGCGGAAGTATTCGAGCTCCGAGGTCAGGATATCCGCCTGCTGGCTCGACATGCGCTCGGTGGTCGCCCACGAAAAGCCCAGCAGGAACGGCGGGATCGACAGCTTCGAGACGATCTGCTCGAGCAGCTGCCGCACCGGCACATTCGTGTCAAAGAGCCGGTTTTCCGCGCCGATGACCTTGATATCGACATCGCCGACCGTGACAAAATCCTGCACCTCGCCGTATTTTGCCGCGAGCATGCCCGCCTTCCACGCCTTCGCGATCTCCTCCGCGTGGCTCTTTGCAAAGCCGGCGTTCTGCGCGTCGGGCTTATAGGTCACGGCGTAGCGGATATTGCCCGCGCGCTCGTAATTCTGCGCGATGCAGTCGTAGATGCGCAGCAGAATCTGTGAGACCGCCGGCAGCCCGCGCAGCACCGAGACGCCGCAGATGCTGCCCGCGGGCGGGTCGAGCGCCGCAAACAGAATGCGCCCGGGCTCCGCGATCGGATGCAGCCTGCCGTCCTCGCCGCGCAGCAAAAAGCTGCATGTGCACGGCGAATCCGCCTGCACACAGAGCGATTTCGGGTGCGCGGTCAGCAGCCCGCACGGCTGCCCGTTTTCGTCGGTGAGCAGCTCGCCCGCCGCGTTGCCGTAGGTCAGCAGGCTGTCGAGCATCTGGTCGGCAAAGAGCTGCAGCGACTGCCCTGCCCCGTTGACCGGCACCTCCTCCGCAAAGCGGTCGAGCAGTGCCTGTGCCGCCGGATCTCCGGCAGTGAGCCGGAAACCGCCGGTCAGCCGCACGATCTTGTGCAGCGCCGCGTCGATCACCGGCACATGAAAGCGCAGCGCGTCGTAGAGCTGCCATTCGTTGATATCGCCCGCCGGTGCAGGTGCCGGCAGATGCCCGACCGGAGCCGCTCTCGCAGCCGTCAGCAGCAGCGGCGCCGCCTCTGTGCGGGGTCTGCGCCGCAGCAGATGAAAGCCCATCAGTCTTCCCCCTTCTCCTCATGCCGCCGCACGGATGACACGAAAAATCCCGCATCTGCGTCCCGTTCCAGATAGGTCGAGACAAAATACCGGATATCGTCCATCGCGTGGTCGTTTTCCTTGACCGGCTGATCGCGTCCGGTCCTGTCGTCCCAGCAGTAATCCGCGATCTCGCGCAGGGTATCCTGACATGCAGGTGAAAACGCGATCTCACCCGCCTGCAGTGCCTGCGCTGTCCGCTGGATGCCCGGGAGCACCGCATTTTCCGCGGGCAGCACGGTGTATTCCCCGTGCCTGCGGATGCACGCCGCAAAGCTCGCCGCAGAGGGGTCGAGGATCACCGCCTCGATCGCCCGATCCCTTGCCAGCTCCTTGAGGGCTTTGTAGTGCTCCTCATCGGTGCGGGACTGCCCGTGCAGGCGCCCGTCATAGTAGCTCTCCGCCACGCGGTACCAGACCGGACCGACTTTTCCCCAAAGCCCGATCGAGGTCGGATTGCGCGTGCCGTAATCGCAGGAAATGACATAGCGCTCCGGCTTGCCCGGCGGCTCTCTGACATGGCGCTCCTCGCTGAACATCGGATAGATCAGCCCCTCCGCCGCGCACCAGATGCCCCGCACAAACCGATCGTAGAATACCCCCGAATAGAGCCTTTCGTAGCGCGCCCGGATCGCCGGTGTCAGTGAGGCGTTGTCTGCCATCGTGAAGTGCAGATACAGCGCCCGCTTTTCCTTTGCCCGAAGGATCCATTCGCGGTAGAACCAGTGTGCGGGACGGTCGGGATTGCACGAGAACCAGAGCTTGGAGCCCGGCACCGAGCATCGGGCGATCGCCTGTGCAACGAAGGACTGCGGCATCAGCACGACCTCGTCGAAGAGCACGCCCGCCAGCGTGATTCCCTGAATATGCTGTGCCGAGCCCTCGTGGCAGCCGCCGAACAGGTAGAACCGGTTGACATGCCCCTGAAAGCGCACCTCGAACCAATCCTTGCTGCGGAAGTCGGTCACGCTGAGCCCGAGGCGCGAAAGCATCGGAATGAGCGGCATCAGCAGATTGCGCCGCACCGCCGCGACCGATTTTCCGCAGACTGCAAATGCCTGTCCGGTGTACCTGCAGCTCGCCCAGAGCACAAAGCCCAGCGACAGCGCCGTCGTTTTGCCCGACCGCACCGCACCGTCGCAGATGACGGCGTCGAGGCCGCGGGTGTCGGGGTCGCGCCACCAGCTGAGTACGCGCCGCTGCTTCTCGGAAAAGGGCGCTGGCTTACGCATCGTCCGCACCGCCGAGTGCCGCGAGCAGTGCCTGCGCCTGTGCCTTGGCATCGTTCTCCGCGGTGATCTCGAGCAGCCGCTCCAGTGCCCTCTGCCGGTCGAAGAGCCTGATCTCGACGCCGCCTGCCTTGTCGCGCTTCAGCTCCGAGACCTGAAACAGATCGAGCGCGTCGATCATGTCGCCGGTCGGCGGCTCCTGCGCAAAGACCAGCTTTGCGGCGTCATTGGCAGAGCCGAACGCGAGCCGTGAGAGCCCCGCGAGCACCGATGCGCGGTCTGCGGAGGGCTGCGCGCTCATGCTGCGGAGGATGCGCCGGCAGGAGGGTGCATGCAGCATCCGCAGCGCCGATTCCTCTGAGAGACCGGCACGGCGCGCAGCCTCGAAGGGGTTCCCCAGCGCCGCGGTCCACATGCAGAAGGTCTGCAGCTGCGCGCGCTCCGCCGGGGAGAGAGAGTTTGCCATATCATCCCGCCTTTCGTCTGGACTGTGCAGCGCATTCAAGGGAGCGTGAATGCCCTGCATAAACAGCGCCGAAAACGCAAAAAGTTGTACGCAAACGTACAACTTTCTCAAAAAAACTTTTTGAAATCTCTGTTTTGCACAATCCAAGAGCCGGATCAGATTCCGCAATCATGCAATATCACGGACTCAAATGCAAAAAAAGATTCCCCCGCAGCATTGCGGAGGAATCCGTATGATATCCGTCAGAGATACATCATCATTCTGTGATCTGCCGCAGGGCGCCCGTCGGACAAGCCTGCACGCATTTCAGGCAGTCCCGGCAGCCGGCGATCACCTCGGGGCGGTCAAATTCCGGCTTGACAACGGTCGGGAAGCCGCGCCCGACCAGCCCGAGAATGCCCTTCCCCGCGGCCTCCTCGCAGACGCGCACGCACAGCCCGCACAGAATACATTTGCCGTTGTCGCGCTCGATGCAGACGAGCCTTTGCTCTTTGCCGTGCGCGTTCTTCGCGCCCGCAAAGCGCTCGGGGTGCAGCTCCTGCTGCTGTGCGTAGCGGATCAGCTTACATTCGTGATAATCGTGACAGCCGCATTCCAGACAGCGCCTTGCCTCGCGCATCGCCGTTTCGTTGTCGAGTCCGCGGTTCACCGGCGCAAAATCGTGTCTGCGCTCTGCCGCCGGACGGGTCGGCATCGGACAGCGCGGCTGCTGTTCCCGGTCGGCGAGATCGGCTGCGGTGACCTGCTTCTGCGAGAAATACGGCGCAAAATACGGCTTCTCCTCTCCGCGCAGTGCCGCGTCAACGACCGCTGCACAGCGCCCCGCCTCGCCGATCGCCTCGATCGCGATCGAAGCGCCGCGGTTGGTCAGGTCGCCGACGGCATAGACCCCGGGCAGATTCGTGCGGAAGGTTCCCGCGTCGGCTGCGACCGTGCCCTTTTTCGTCAGCGCGATGCCGTCGAGCCCCGCGGTGTCCGGCGTCTGCCCGATCGCCATGATGACCAGATCGGCGTCGAGATATTTGAATCTGCCCGCGATCGGCACGGGTGCGCGTCGACCGGAGGCGTCCGGCGCGCCGAGCTCCATCACCTGGAGCTTCACCTGCTTCACATGCCCGTTTTCGCCGATGATCTCCGCGGGATTCGCGAGAAATTCGTAGCTGACGCCCTCCTCGATCGACTCCTCGATCTCGGTCACCTCGGCGGGCATCTCGCCGCGCGTTCTGCGGTAGATGACAGATACGCGCGCCGCGCCGCAGCGGATCGCCGTGCGGCATGCATCCATCGCCGTGTTTCCGCCGCCGCAGACCGCGACGCATTTGCCGGTCAGATCGGGGATCTCGCCCTCGCCCGAGCTGATGCCGTGCAAAAACTGAATGCCGCCGGTCACGCCGTCGAGCGTCTCGCCGGGAACGTGCATTGCCATCGAGCGCCATGCGCCCGTCGCGAGAATGACCGCGTCGTATTCGTCGCGGAGTTGCTGCAATGTGATATCCTTGCCGAGCCGCACGCCGTTCTGCATGGAGACGCCGAGCGCTGCGATCTCCGATATCTCGCGGTCGAGCAGCTCCTTCGGGAGCCGGTAGGCAGGGATGCCGTAGCGCAGCATGCCGCCCATTTTCTTTGCCGCGTCGAGCACTGTGACAGCGTGCCCCTTCAGCCGCAGATAGTAGGCCGCGGTCAGACCGCCGGGTCCGCCGCCGACCACCGCGACGCGCTTTCCCGTATCGGGCAGCGGGACGGGGCGGAAGGTGTCGCCCGCAAGATCGCGGTCGGCGGCATGTGCCTTGAGCGCCGCGATCGAGATCGGCTGCTCGACCAGACCGCGCCGGCAGTTCTGCTCGCAGGGGTGCGGGCACACTCTGCCGATCGCGGCGGGCAGCGGGATCTTCTGCTTGATGATCTCCACAGCGCCGCGGAAATCGCCCTGCGCGATCTTTTTGACATAGCCCTGACAGTCGGTGCCGGCGGGGCAGCTGAGCTGACACGGACCGCGGCAGTCGCCGGTGTGGTCGCTCATCAGCAGCTCGAGTGCGATTTTTCTGGACTGTGCCGCGCGTTTTGTATCAAAGCGGATGACATAGCCCTCCTGCGGCTTTGCAGAACAGGCGCGCAGGAGCTTCGGGAGCGCCTTGCCGGTGCCGTCGTCGGTCACCTCGACTGCGCAGAGCCCGCATGCGCCGTATACGCGCACGCTCTCGTCATTGCAGAGATTCGGGATCTCGATGCCGTTCTGCTTTGCCGCCTGCAAAACGGTCGTGCCCGCCTCGCAGGTGCAGGGGATGCCGTTGATCGTGAAATGAATCTGGCTCACCGTTCTCCCTCCTTAATCTTTGATGACTGCGCCGAAGCGGCATGCAGCATAGCACTGCCCGCAGCGGATGCACCTGTCCTTGTCGATCGCATGGGGCTGCTTCACCGTGCCCGAGATCGCGCCGACCGGGCATTTCTTCGCACAGAGCGTACAGCCGCGGCATTTCTCCGCATCGACCGAATAGGTCAGCAGCGCCTGACAGGCGTGCGCGGGACAGCGCCGGTGTTCGGGGTCGGTGTGCGCTTCAAATTCCCCGCGAAAATATCTGAGTGTCGTCAGAACGGGGTTCGGGGCGGTCTGCCCGAGCCCGCAGAGCGCGCCGTCGCGCACGGCAAGGCAGAGCTCCTCGAGCAGTCCGATATCCTCCGGGACACCCTCACCCGCGACGATGCGCGTCAGGATCTCCTGCATGCGCTTGGTGCCGATGCGGCAGTGCACGCATTTTCCGCAGGATTCCTTCGCGGTGAAATCGAGGAAGAATTTCGCCATGCTGACCATGCAGGTGCTGTCATCCATGACGACCATGCCGCCCGAGCCCATGATTGCGCCGGTCGCGCCCAGTGCCTTGTAGTCGATCACCGTGTCGAGCAGCGATGCGGAAATACAGCCGCCCGAGGGTCCGCCCATCTGCACGGCTTTGAAGCTGCCGCCCCCGCGGATGCCCCCGCCGATACCGAAAATGACGTCGCGCAGGGTCATGCCCATCGGTATTTCGACCAGACCGCTGCGGCGCACCTTGCCCGTCAGCGCGAAGACCTTCGTGCCCTTGGAATCGGGCGTGCCCATCGCTGCAAACGCCGCGCCGCCGTTTGAAATGATCCACGCGACATTGGCGAAGGTCTCGACATTGTTGATGTTGGAGGGCTTGTACCAGTAGCCTGCCTGCGCCGGGAAGGGCGGCTTCAGACGGGGCATTCCGCGGCTGCCCTGCAGCGATTCGATCAGCGCGGTCTCCTCGCCGCAGACGAACGCGCCCGCGCCCGCCTTGATGCGGAAATCGCAGGAAAAGCCGCTGCCCATGATATTGTCGCCGATCAGCCCGGCTTCCCGCGCCTGCCCGATCGCACGGGTGAGACGCTTGATCGCGAGCGGATATTCCGCGCGGACATAGACGATCGCCTCGCGCGCACCGATCGCATAGGCGGCGATCAGCATGCCCTCGATCAGCGTGTGCGGGTCCGATTCGATGACGGCTCTGTCCATGAATGCGCCGGGGTCGCCCTCGTCGGCGTTGCAGATCAGGTATTTTTCGTCGCCGGGCGCCTGCCGCGCCGCATTCCACTTGAACCACGTCGGGAAGCCCGCGCCGCCGCGCCCCGCAAGCCCCGACACCTTGATGCATTCAATGACCTGCTCGGGGGTCATGCCCTCGCCGGTCAGAATCTTTGCGAGCGCGGAATATCCGCCTGCCGCGCGTGCGCTTTCGAGCGAGGTCGGGTCGATGATGCCGCAGTTTCTCAGCGCGATGCGGGTCTGCTTTGCCAGAAACGCGCTGTCCTCCGCCGTGATGACCAGATCGGCAATGCCGCTGAGGTCGCCGCTTTCCGCCGCCGTGACAATGCGGTCGGCGTCGGCGGGAGAGACATGCACCAGCCGCGCGGTGAGGCAGTCGTTATCATAGAGATCGACGATCGGCTCCAGCCAGCACATGCCGATGCAGCCGACCGTTTTCAGCGCGATATCCGCGCGGTCGGCGAGCTTTTCGGAGAGGGCGGCGTAAACATTCGCAGCGCCTGCCGCGATGCCGCAGCTGCCCTGCCCCACAGCGATATATCCGCTCATGCCTGCACCTCCTTTGCGCGCAGCCCGTCCAGAATCTCAACCGCGCGCGCGGGCGTCAGAGAGCCGTAGGCGTCCTCGTTGACGGTCATGACAGGCGAGAGCGAGCAGCAGCCCAGACACGCGACGATGCTCAGCGTGAACAGCCCGTCCTCAGTGGTGCCGCCCGGCTCTATGCCGAGGTGCTGACAGACCGCCTGAGCGATCCCTGCGCTGCCGTTGACATGACATGCGGTGCCGTCGCAGAGCATGATGTGGTATTTGCCGACCGGCTGAAAGCGAAACTGGGTATAAAACGTCGCGACACCCATGACCTTTGCGGGCGTGGTGCCGGTTTTCTGCGCGATATAACAGATCGCCTCGTGCGGCAGATAGCCGTAGAGCTCCTGTGTGTGCTGAAGCACGGTGATGAGGCTCCCGGGGACGCCGGCGTACTCAGCGAGCACGGGGTCGAGGCGGGTGAGATCGCAGCCCTTTTGCATGGTCAACATCCTTTCCGCATTTTCGCGTAGATTTCTACGCTTTTATTCTACCACAAACCGGAAAGAATGTCAAACCCGCGTGCGGACATGCACAGAAAGAGCCTCCGGCAGCGATCCGCCGGAGGCTCCGTATCATTGTTTCATCAGGCTTCAAAGTCCGCCTTTGAAACCAGTCCCGCGAGGAATTCCAGCAGCCTTGCGATATCCTCGGCAGTGAGGTCGCCGTCGCCGTTGCAGTCGGCATTGGCCTTGCCATGCGCCGTCACACTGATCTCGCTGTCCTCTGCGCAGAACCGTGCCATCAGCACCGCATCCGCGACGCTCACCTCGCCGTTGCAGTCCGCGTCGCCGCGCAGACCGGTCTTTTCCGCCGGTGCGGTGGTGTCCGCGGGTTCGGTCGTACGCGTCGAGGGCTCGGGCAGCTCGGGGTCGTAGGTATCCCAGTCGGGCAGCTCGTCGAGCGTGATGCAGTATTCGCTGTTGTAGAGCTTTTTCAGCTCGGCAGGATCGTTCAGACCCGTCAGCCAGCGGTTGTACCACGGGCAGAAATACAGCCATGCCGCCTTGTCGGCAACCAGATTGTCCAGCGAGGGGATCGTGTCGTTTTCACTCATGACGACCATTTTCCGCCCCTCTGTCTGTGCGACCATCGAATAGAAGGTCGCGGAGATCGCGCTGAAATTCGGCTCGCTGTTGTTGATCGCGTTGTACTTGTCACAGCCCTGGAAATCGACATATTCGTCGCCCGGATACCATTCCGCGGCATGTGCGGAGGTCGAGCAGGTCCATGTCCAGAGGAGATTGTGCAGATTATATTTGTTTGTGAGCTGATCGTAGAGATAGCGGTAGAGCTTGACGCAGGGCTCGGGACCCTCCGCGCCCCACCAGAACCAGCCGCCCTCCGCCTCATGCAGCGGACGGAACAGGATCGGAACGCCGGCATCGCTCGCCTTCTTGAGCTGCTCGGCGAGCAAAGCGATATCCTTGTCGATCTGCTCATGCTCCCATGTGCCCTCCTTGACCGCATTCGTGACGCTGAAGGTGGTCGCGGGGGTGTTGCCGGTCGACGGCACATAGAACGCAGCCTTCGAGCTGCCCTCCTCCAGCGGCACATTCCAGTGATAGGTCACGGTCGGAATGCCGCCCTTTTCCTTGTACCACGCGATCACACGCTCGGGCGCGTCGTCATAATACGGCTCGGTCGTGTTGTAGAAGAGGAAGTCGATGCCGCGGATCGCGGGCTGCTTCCCAGTCGTATCCTGCAGGAAATCGAATTCCGCTTCGTTGTCCTCAAGATAGTTGATCGGCTGACCGGTGGATTCATAGGCGTTTTTGTTGTAGCAGTGCGAGCCGCAGTATTCCTGCTGCCCCGAAATGATATGCTTGCCGTAGACCGAGCGCAGATAGGCATAGAGCTTGCGCGCCTCCGGGGTGGCCTTCGGGTCGCAGGGGCTTTCCTCGGGTGCGAAATTGGTCAGATAGGCGGGTGCCGGGGAGAGCGTCAGATAATCCATGAAGGTGTAGCCCCAGTAGCTCTCGATCGTGATCGTGTTCTCGCCCTTGTCCAGATGGACATAGCCGGCAGGGAGCAGCTCCCAGCCGTTTCCGGAGTTGAACGGGAACAGGATCTCGCCCTGCGATTCACCGTTGACGAGCAGATACTGCGTTTTGTCGGGCTTTTCGGGGTTGCCGAAGCACTGGATATAGCTGATGCCGAGCGCGTAGAAGCCTTCGGCGGGCGCGTTGACCGTGACGGTCGCCTTGGCGCCCTTCTGGTCGATGTAGACATAGCTGTCGCCGGACCAGCCGGTCATGGGGCAGGGGTTGCCGAAGCCGTCCTCATCGACCTGCTCCCATGTGATCGGAGGCTCCTTGCAGCCCTCGAGCACGCCGTCTTCGAATTCGTACTTTGTCACGTTGCTGTCCGCAGCCGCAGCACGCAGCGGCAGAGCGGTCAGCACAGTGACTGCCGCGGTCAGCAGCGCGGCGGTCTTTTTCTGTTTCATGGTATACCTCTTTCTTTTTTATTGTTTGAGAAATGAGAAGTGAAAAGTGAGGAGTGAGAAATGGCGGAATCACTCCGAATTCCTCACTGCGAACTTCACATTTCACATTTCTGATTTCTCATTTCTCATTTACCCAGAGCGTCTTTTGCCATGTGACGGTCAATGGCGACCATCTGCACCCGTTCGGGGTCGGCGAGCTTCCCCGAGGGGAGCACGATGCCCGCAGCCGGTGAGCCGAGCAGCCAGTCGAGCAGCGTGCCGAAGGAGACGGTCATCATCTCGCACTCGCCGCCGGGAAAGAGCGCCGCGAGCGCCTCGATCGGGTCGGGGAATGCCATCATGAGGTCGTGCCCGCCGTTTTCGACCATCGCAAGACGCTGCTGTGCTGGCTTGCCCTCCGCCGGGATCAGCGCAACGCCGACCGTCACCTTATCCTGCACGAGCTGTGTGAGCAGCGTGACAGCCTTCTGCCGCAGATGCGGGTCTCTGCCCGCTTTGCCGATCGCGGCGATCAGCTCGTCGATGCGGGCGATGCGTTCGGTCTCAGTCATCTGCACCCTCACTTTCGAGCGCCATCACCATGTCGACGCGGCGCTGGTGGCGTCCGCCCTCGAAGCCCGTGTCGAGGAATGCCCCGACGATCTCAGCGGCAAGCCCCTCGCCGACGACGCGCGCGCCCATGCAGAGGACATTGGCGTCGTTGTGCAGGCGGGTGAATTTTGCGCTGTAGGTCTCTGTGCAGACGGCTGCGCGGATGCCCTTCATTTTGTTGGCAGCCATGCACATGCCGATGCCGGTGCCGCAGAGCAGAATGCCGGTGTCCGCCTCGCCCTTCTGAATCATTTTGCAGACCTTCTGTGCGATGACCGGGTAGTCGCTGGGGGACTGATCGGTTCCGCAGTCGACATAGGGGATGTTCTCGGATTTGAGCTTTTCGATCACGGCGTGACGCAGCGATGCGGCGGCGTGGTCGCTTCCGATTGCGATCATGGGAAAAACCTCCGTTCCGGCTGATGCCGATAGTTTCACAAATACTATTATAGCAGATTGGGTGAGGAAAGTCAAGGACAATGCGGGATTCCGCAAAGCTGTATCATCTTTGCTGTAATGCACAAATTATGTACACAATATTTGTCTGGTATATCAGTAGTTTTTTCCGGCATGCTGTGCTATAATATAGATAAGAGCGGGGCTCTGCTCTGACCGTTTTCCGCTTGATATTCTGAAAGGGTGACTATTATGAAAAAGCTGTTTTCTGTGCTGCTTGCTGCAGCGATGACCGTCTCTGCAATGAGCGTGAACGCCTTTGCGGAGGAGACACCGAGCCGGGATGTACTGTTGTCCGATGAAGAACGCGCACAGTTTCAGGCAATTCCGGTTTGTGCAAAGGGCGATGATGTTTCAGCCTATGAGCCGGGTGACGTAAATATGGATGGCACTGTAGATGTGAAGGACGTAAATCTGATTTGTTACGAAGTCACATCATATACCTTGGTCGAAGCCGGACATATGCTGGATGAAAAGCAGTTGATACTGGCTGATTTGGACGGTGTCGCTATGGGACGCTCCGGAGATCAGATCAGCGTTGGCGATGCAATGTTTGTTCTTCACTACTGCAACGCTCTGCAAATCGGCGCAGTGAACAGTATGAAGGAGTTTCAGGATCAGTATCTGGAGGCATGGAAAAACGGAACATTTCAAGGAGGGGCAGGGAAATGAAAAAAATTATAATAGCTGCGGTGTTTGGTGCAATCTGTGCTTTTATTTTTGCATTTTCCCAATGCAAAACAGTTGCTCATGCTGATGCCGGAGATAATATCATTGGAGTAAGTACAGCTGAGCTTTCGGCAGATGATATTACATCTGATGTGTACTATACCGGCGGACTCGATTCTGTGTCGGGGTTAAGTAGTCTTCAGGCTGGCGATTTTATTGTAATTTTGACAATCACAAACGGAACAGGATTTTCCGGTTCTGGAATTCAAATCACATATGACAAGACGAATTTTGAGCCATACCATACAGGATTAAATACTCCGTTTGTTCAACGCGAAGGACTGACAAATTTAGGAGTTTCTGCACTTGCAAATGATAAAAAAGGGTATTTTGGTATTACAACATGGGGAACAACAAATACTCCGGCGACAGAGGAAACAGTTATATTAGGGTACTTTTTCCTGAAAAGAAGACCTAATGCACCGAGTACCACTATTCTTCCGTTGGTTAGTACATATGTCAATGAACTATGTAATGCTCAAAATGTTAATTTAGACTATGAAGAAACAACTCCGACATACCCACCTACCGGTACAACTACTGTTTATTATCATTTTGATCTGAAATACATTCCGGGCGATTTAAACGGGGATGGAATCGTGAACATGGCAGATGCAAATCTTCTGTCCAGTATTCTTAACAATTCCACTTCGATTAGCGCAACAACTGCCGAATACAGAGCCAGAGCGATGCTGACGGATTACACACTGGACGGCTTGTTTCACAACGGATATGATTACATCGACGACACGTTTATATTCAATGTGATCGATCTGAACGGCAGCGGATTTATCACTTCGGCAGATATTTCACAGATATCCAATTATGTCATGGCAGACATTCTCGGCTTGGAACCGGAGGATTTGGGCTGCGTGTCCGGCATCGGAGAGTTGGCTTTTTACACACATATCATTGCAGTCAATGTTTGATAATTCCCGCACGGGCAGCCCCGCCCGTGCGGGTTTTCTTTTTTCAGCACCGCAACAACTCCGCCGCTTGACAAACAATCGCTGCGGATATATAATAGAAGATAACCCGCCGGCGCATATCCTGCCGGCAAAACCCGCGAACGGAGGCAGTGACATTGAAGCACCCCGAAAAATATACCCGACAGTTCTTTGCAGTTCCCGATCCGCCGATGAAATGGGCGCAGAAAACCTACGTCGACAAGGCGCTCGTCTGGTGCAGCGTCGACCTGCGCGACGGCAATCAGGCACTCACCATCCCCATGAGTCTCTCCGAAAAGCTCGCCTTCTTCAAGGAGCTTGTGCGCATCGGCTTCAAGGAGATCGAGATCGGCTTTCCCGCCGCCTCGGAGACCGAATATGAATTCTGCCGCACGCTCATCGAGCAGGACCTCATCCCCGCGGACGTCACCATTCAGGTGCTGACGCAGGCGCGCGAGCATATCATCGCAAGGACCTTTGAGGCGATCCGCGGCTGCAGAAAGGCGATCGTCCATCTGTACAATTCCACCTCGCTCGCCCAGCGCGAGCAGGTCTTCCGCCGCAGCCGCGCAGAGATCCGCGAGATCGCCGTGATCGGCGCGCGCCTCTGCAAGGAATACCGCGCAAAGCACGAGGGCAGCATCATCTTTGAATATTCCCCCGAGAGCTTCACCGGCACCGAGCCCGATTTTGCGCTCGAGGTCTGCAATGCCGTGCTCGACGTCTGGCGCCCCTCGAAAAAGAATCCGGTCATCATCAATCTGCCGGTCACCGTGCAGCTCTCCATGCCCCATGTCTACGCGAATCAGGTCGAATACATGTGCGATCATCTGAAATACCGCGAAAACGTGACCGTTTCGCTGCACCCGCACAATGACCGCGGCTGTGCGGTCGCGGACACCGAAATGGGTCTGCTCGCCGGTGCGCAGCGCGTCGAGGGCACGCTTTTCGGCAACGGCGAGCGCACGGGCAATGTCGATATCGTCACCCTCGCGCTCAATATGTATTCGCAGGGCATCGACCCCGGGCTCGACCTCTCCGATATCCCGCGGCTCAATGCGTTTTATACAGAGGTCACGCGGATGCCGGTCTACGAGCGGCAGCCATACAGCGGCAAGCTCGTCTTTGCGGCGTTCAGCGGCTCCCATCAGGACGCGATCGCGAAGGGCATGAAATACCGCGCCGAGGGGCACGGCACCCATTGGAGCGTGCCCTATCTCCCGCTCGACCCGACCGATATCGGGCGCGTCTACGAATCCGATGTCATCCGCATCAACAGTCAGTCGGGCAAGGGCGGCATCGGCTATATCCTCGAAACGCGCTTCGGGTACGATCTGCCCAAAGCCATGCGCGAGCGCGTCGGCTATCTGGTCAAGGGCATCTCCGACCGCAGCCACAAGGAGCTGCTCCCCGACGAGGTCTACGCGATTTTCAGGGAGCACTTTGTCGACCTGACCGCGCCGCTTGAGATCACCGAGATGCACTTCCGGCAGCAGCAGGGCATCGCCGCGGAGGTCACGCTCCGCCGCGGCACCGAGACCGTGAAGGCGGACGGCACCGGAAACGGACGTCTCGACGCCGTGAGCAACGCGCTGCGCACCTTCACGGGGCTGCACTACGATATCAACACCTACACCGAGCACGCACTGACGATCGGCTCGAATTCGCAGGCTGTCTCCTATATCGAGATCGCCGGTGAGCAGGGCAGCTTCTGGGGCGTCGGCATCGACAACGATATCATCACATCGTCGATCAAGGCGCTGGTCAGCGCGGTCAACAATCTGCTGACTGCCGGTCAGGCGGAGGACGCACCGTGAGGCTCACGGGCGCGGCGCTGACCGCGGAGATCCTCGCAGAGCAGAGCTGCTCGCTGATCTTCGGCTACCCGGGCGGACAGGTCATCAGCCTGTTTGATGCGCTCTGGCAGCGCAGGGACCGCATCCGCTGCGTGCTGACGGCGCATGAGCAGGGCGCGGCACATGCCGCAGACGGCTTTGCAAGAGCGACCGGCAAGGTCGGCGTGGTCGTTGCGACCTCGGGCCCCGGCGCGACGAATCTGGTCACCGGCATCGCGACGGCGTATCTCGATTCGGTGCCGATGGTCGCGATCACCGGAAATGTGCCCTGCTCGCTGATCGGGCGCGATTCCTTTCAGGAGGTCGACATCGTCGGCATCACGATGCCGGTCACCAAGCACAATTTCATCGTGAAGAGCATTGACGGGCTCGCGGACACCCTGCGCACAGCATTTCAGATCGCAAAATCGGGCAGACCCGGTCCCGTGCTCGTCGATATTCCGAAGGATGTGCAGGACGCGCTCTGCGATTTTGAGCCGCAGCCCGCACCGGTCAGCCCTGAGCCGACCGCGCCTGCCTCGGAGGAGCGCATCAAACGCGCCGCGGCAATGCTCAAGACCGCCGAGCGCCCATATATCTATTTCGGCGGCGGGGTGATCTCCGCGGGGGCTTCCGAGGCGCTCTGTGCGCTTGCAGACCGCCTCGACGCGCCGATGGGCTGCTCGCTGATGGGGCTTTCGGCAGTCCCGAGCGACCACCCGCGCTTTCTCGGGATGCAGGGGATGCACGGGCATTTTGCGTCGTCGGCTGCGGAGGATGCCGCAGACCTTGTGCTCGCGCTCGGCGTGCGGTTCAGCGACCGCGCCACGGGCAATTCCGACCGCTTCAAGCGGCATTTCCGGCTGATCCACATGGATATCGACAATGCCGAGCTGCACAAGAATATTCCCGCGGAGCTCGGTGTGCGCGGCGATCTGCGCGACAGCCTTGACCGCCTGCTGAAAATACTCCCGCAGCAGCGCCACACAGCATGGAACCGGCAGCTCAGAGCGCTGCGGCAAGAGGAGGCAGAACGCTCAGCGCGGGCTGTCCGGGAGGTGCCCGGCACGCTCCGCCCCTACGCGGTCATCGACGCGGTCTCGGAGAGAGCGGGCGACTGCATCACGGTCACGGACGTCGGGCAGCACCAGATGTGGGCGGCGCAGCGCTGTCCGCTGAAAACGCCGCGGACCTTCCTCACGAGCGGCGGGCTCGGCACGATGGGCTTCGGGCTCGGCGCGGCGATCGGAGCCTATCTCGCGACGGGAAAGCGTCCGGTGCTCTATACCGGCGACGGCAGCTTCGGCATGAATCTGCAGGAGCTCGCCTGCGCGGTGACGGAGCGGGTCCCGGTCGTCATCATCGTGATGAACAACGGCGTGCTCGGCATGGTGCGCCAGTGGCAGACGCTCTTCTGCGGCAGGCGCTATGCGGCGACGACCCTTGACCGGCAGACCGATTTCGTGCGCGTTGCCGAGGGCTTCGGGGCGCGCGGGGCACATGTCTGCGATTTGGACGCGCTGACAGCGGCGCTGGATGAAGCATTCTCACAGGAGATGCCCTTTGTGATCGACTGTGCGGTCGACAGGGACGAGCCTGTGCTGCCGATGCTCCCGCCCGGGGGCTCGGTCGACGACATTATCACGGAAATTGAGAGGTTTTAGGGCATGGCAAATGCGAAGAAATATGTGATCGGCGTGCTGGTCGCGAATATCTCGGGCGTGCTGTCGCGCGTGTCGGGCATGTTCACGCGGCGCGGCTTCAACATCGACAGCCTGACCGTGGGCGAGACGGAGTCGCCGGGCTTTTCGCGCATCACGATCGCGTTTCACGGCGACGACGACATCAAGGAGAAGATCATCCGCCAGCTCGACAAGCTCCACGACGTCAAGGAGGTCGAGGTGCTTGAGCCCGGCGACACGGTCATCCGCGAGCTGCTGCTCATCAAGGTGCGCAACAAGGCGGAATACCGGCAGGATATCATGTCGGCGGTCGAGATCTTCCGCTCGAAGATCGTCGACTATTCGGCGGCATCGCTGGTCTGCGAGCTGACCGGCGAATCGAGCAAGATCGACGCCTTCATCGACCTGATGAAGCCGTTTGACATCATGGAGATGTGCCGCACCGGCATCGTAGCGATCGAGCGCGGCGACAACTGCCTGAAAACGGAGAAGTAGCCCGGGCAGCGGAACGCTGTACCCGCGGCAGGCGTGTCCTTGACGGAACGGCTCCGCACTGTATCACACAAAAACCTGAAAGGAACAGTCATTCACATGAAAACATTCTGGGGCTCACTGCGGCATTTATTTGCTTCGGCAAACAGAATTCAGATGCTCTGGGGTATCGCAATTCTGCTGGTGATGCTGATTCTCGCGATCCTGCACCATGTGTGGCGCGACGACGACAAAAAGCTCGGGCGCTGGCGCTGGCTCTGCCTGCTGCCGCTGCTGATCTGTATTGCGCATTTCTTCCTGAATGTGTTCGGCGCAATGGACCTGCTCGGCGGCTTCATCCCGCTCTATCTGCTCGGCATCATCGGGCTGCTGCCGATGTTCACGGCAAAGCGCAGGATCGGGCACCGCATCATGCTTGTGCCGGTCACGCTGCTGACCGTGCTCTGCGGGCTTTATTACTGCGCATCTGCGCCGAATTTTTTCAACTACAGCAGCATGCGCTACACCGAATCCTTCCGCGCGGCGGTTAAGACGATGGACGAATACTATGTCCTCAAGGAGTGGAAGGAGGTTGATTTTGCGGCGCTGGAGGCAAAATATCTCCCCGCAGTCGAAGCGGCGGAGCGGGAGCAGAACCCCGCGAAATTCGAGGAAGCCGTTACATCTTTCTGCAATGAGCTCCATGACGGGCATGTCTGGGTCGGCGCCGGCTATGACTTCGACGCCTACAATATTGATGAAGACAAGCACGGCTTCGGGCTTGCGACGATCCGCACCGACAGCGGCGAGGTCATTGCGATCAACACGGAGGAATCGGTACAGGCGCTCGGCATTCAGGACGGCACGGTTCTCACAAAATGGGGCGGCAAGCCGATCGCGCAGGCAATCGAGGAAAATGTCCCCGATCTGGGCGAGCCGGTCAAGACAAATGACGATTTTCTGCGGGCAATGAATGTCTGTCTCACCGGCGGCGAATCGGTCGAGGTCTCCTTCCTCGACGAATCGGGCGCGGAGAAAACCGTCACGCTGCCCGCGCTGGACAATATGCTGGCGCACCATTCCGCATTCAGGCTGTTTGCAAGGCGTCCGAGCTATGATACGAACGAGGAGCTCTACGCGGAGAATTTCAGCGCAAAAATGCTCGACGGCAAATGCGGCTATCTCAGGCTCATTGCCGAGGAAACAGAGAACGGAAATCAGGATGTGCTCGGCTATCTGACGGGCAACCACAAATGGGCAAGAGAGGTCTTCCGCGAGCGGCTCAATACCCTGAAATCGCAGGGGATGCAGTATCTTGTGGTCGATCTGCGCGGCAATATGGGCGGTCTGGACGAGATCGGCTGCGCGCTCTGCGACCTGCTCACTGACAAGGACTGGTTCGGGCAGGGGCTCGGCATCCGCAAAAACGGGCAGTATACCTGCGTTTCCGAGCACGGCATCCACGGCACCGGCGAATTTGCCGACCTGCCGGTTGTCGCGCTGACGAATTATGAATGTGCGAGCGCGGGCGACGGCACCTCGCTCTATCTCTCGAAGCTGCCGAATGTCACGCTCGCGGGCATCACCGACCCCTGCGGCTGCAATCAGGAGACCGGCGGCATGTGCGTGCTGTCCGGCGGCGTCGTGTCGGTCGGCTTCCCGACCGGACTGATCCTCGATGAGAACACCGTGCCGAATGTCGAGACAAAGGCAGACCGCATCAGCCGGAACCCGGTCGAGGTGCGCATTCCGTTTGACAAGGATGCGGCACTCAGAATCTTCCGCGACGGTAAGGATTACGAGCTCGACTGGGCAGTCGCGTTTTTGGAAAATGAGAAGTGAGAAATTAGAAGTTAGAAATGAGAAGTGAGAAGTGAGGAGTGAGGAGTTGTTCCGCCGCCGTCATTTCGCTGCTGAAACGACGGCAGAACAGCGGGTTTGGGCGAAGCCCATTCAAAAACATCTCGAATCGCACGTTTTGCAGCGCAAAACTGCACAGTTTACTCGCAAACATGCGATACCGCCTTTATTCATTATTCTTTTTTCTTTATTCTTTTTCTCCCTCCTCCTTCCTCCCTCCTCCCTGAATACTGATTTACCGCAGGAATCCTTTTCTACCATACAGAAGCGAGGTTCGTTTTATGGCCATGACGATGACACAGAAAATTCTTGCGGCGCACGCGGGGCTGCAGCGTGTGCGCCCCGGCGAGCTGATCCTCGCGCAGACCGACCGCGTGCTCGGCAACGATATCACCGCACCGGTCGCGATCCGCGAATTCCGGCGGCTCGGGACAGCAGCGGTATTTGACCGCAGCAGGATCACGATGGTGATGGACCATTTCACGCCGAACAGGGATATCAAAGCCGCCGAGCAGTGCCGCTGCTGCCGCGATTTCTGCGCAGAGCAGCAGATCACCGGCTTCTATGACGTCGGGCGCGCAGGCATCGAGCACGCGCTGCTGCCCGAGCAGGGGCTTGTCACGGCGGGCGATCTGGTCATCGGCGCGGACTCGCACACCTGCACCTACGGCGCGCTCGGCGCGTTCTCCACGGGTGTCGGGTCGACCGACATGGCTTGCGCGATGGCGACCGGCAAGGCTTGGTTCAAGGTGCCCGAGGCGATCCGCATTGACCTGCGCGGCAGCCTGCGCAGATGGGTCACCGGCAAGGACGTCATTCTGACGCTGATCCGGATGCTCGGCGTCGACGGCGCGCGCTATCTGTCGCTGGAATTTGCCGGGGAGGGCGTGCAGGCGCTGTCCGTCAGCGACCGGCTCTGCATCGCGAATATGGCGATCGAGGCAGGCGCGAAAAACGGCATGTTTCCGGTCGACGCGCAGACGCTCGAATACCTCAGATCACACGGTGCCGCCGAGCCGGTCATTTATCAAGCCGATGCCGACGCCGAATATACAAAAACCGTGACGCTGGATCTCGCAGAGGTCGAGCCGACGGTCGCATTCCCGCATCTGCCGGAGAACGGGCGGCATTTTGACGAATTCGGCGAGATCCCGATCGATCAGGTCGTGATCGGCTCCTGCACGAACGGCAGGCTTGAGGACCTGCGCATTGCAGCGGAGATCATGGCGGGCAGGCAATGTGCGCCGAATGTCCGCGTGATCGTCATTCCCGCAACACAGGCGATCTGGCTGCAGGCGATGCGGGAGGGGCTGCTCGAAATCTTCGCTGCGAGCGGCGCGGCGGTCTCCGCACCGACCTGCGGACCCTGTCTCGGCGGACACACCGGTGTGCTGGCAAAGGGCGAGCGCGCCGTCGCGACCACCAACCGCAATTTTGTCGGGCGCATGGGGCATCCGGAGTCCGAGGTCTATCTTGCGTCGCCGGCAGTTGCGGCAGCGAGCGCCCTCACCGGATATATCGCAGACCCGAGGGAGGTCATGGCATGAAATACACGGGAAATGTGCTGAAATACGGCGACAATGTCGATACCGACGTCATCATTCCGGCGCGGTATCTCAACACCGGCGACCCGCAGGCGCTCGCGGAGCACTGCATGGAGGATATCGACCTTTCCTTCCGCACGCGCGTGCAGCCGGGCGATATCATGGCGGCGGGTGAGAATTTCGGCTGCGGCTCCTCGCGGGAGCACGCGCCGATCGCGATTCAGGCGAGCGGCATCTCGCTGGTGATCGCAAGGAGCTTTGCGCGTATCTTCTACCGTAACGCGATCAACATCGGCTTGGCGATCGTGGAATGCCCCGCCGCCGCCGATGCGATCGCAGACGGCGACCGGGTCGAGGCTGATCTCGACGCGGGCATCATCCGCGACCTGACGACCGGCGCGGAATTTGAGACCGTGCCCTTCCCGCCGTTCATCCAGCAGATCATCCAAGCAGGCGGGCTGGTCCATGCGATTTCCCAAGGACTCATTTGAAATGAGAAGTGAGGAGTTGTTCCGGCACTTCTGTTATCTGTGCTGAAAATGAGAAATGAGCGTGTGAAAAACGGAGCGGAACAACTCCTCTCCTCCCTCCTACTTCTTGCCTGCGAATCCCGCCGTCCTCACTCCTGACTTGTACTGAATCGGAGGTTTGTTATGATACCGAAATTCAAATATCATCCCGACCCGCTCGGAACGGAAATGTTCCGTCAGGGCGAGATCAAAACCTGCTGCTGCTGCGGCAGGCAGACCGACATCTGGTATGACGGTCCGTTCTACGGCGACTGCGATGTGCGCGTTCCCGACGACGACGAATGGCCGTATGAGCGCATGGACTTTGTCTGCCCGGACTGCATCGCGGACGGCTCGGCGGCAGAGAAATTCCAGTGCGTGTTTCAGGCGGATGAGCTTGTCGGCGAACGCCCCGCCGATCCGGCAGCGCGGGACGAGTGGCTGCACCGCACGCCCGGCTATTACTGCTGGCAGGAGCCGTACTGGTACACGCACTGCGGCGATTACTGCGCATTTCTCGGCTCCGTGGGCTGGAAGGAGATCGAGGAGATGGGGCTCGCCGACGAGATCGCGGACACCTTTGATGAGAAGATCAACGGCTCATTCACATTTGCGCGCGAGTACACGCACCGGCACGGGCATGTGCAGTGCTTCCTGTTCCGCTGCCGTCACTGCGGCACACATTTCATCACAGTAGACCCGGACTAAAGGCGGAGGGAAATGCCCCCGTTTGCCCGCAAACACGGGGCTCCCCGCCGACGGCGCGCCTTTTTGCGGTGTAATGCTCCCAATGGGATCGGAGCATGCGCATATCTGCACAATTCTTGAAAGGGCATTTGCAATGAGTGAAATTTCAGGCTTTCAGATTGAGAACGGCGTGCTGCAGAAATACACCGGTCGTTCGGACACCGTCACCGTGCCCGACGGCGTGACCGAGATCGGCAGCTATGCCTTCAAAAACAAATATAAAATCCGCAGCGTCACACTGCCGCAGAGCGTCACGAAGATCGGCGACCGTGCATTCATCGGGTGCGCGGCGCTGGCGGAGCTCACGCTGCCCGACTGTGCGGATTTCATCGGCGGGAATGCCTTTGAGGAATGTGCATCACTGACCGCGGTCCGCATTCCGCACGGCGTGTCCGAGCTGCGCCGCGACACCTTCGGCGGCTGCGAAGCGCTCAGCGAGATCACGCTTTCCGATACCGTGCAGCGCATCGGCGAAAAGGCGTTTTGGGGCTGCAAATCGCTCAGCAGGCTGCATTTTCCCGCATCGCTGACCGTATTGGAAACAGATGCGTTCTATCGCTGCAATGCGCTGACGGAGATCACCGTCGATGCGGAAAATCCCGCGTTCTGCGCACTTGACGGCGTGGTGTATACCAAAAGCATGCAGTCGGTCGTATTCTGTCCGATCGGGAAAACCGGCGAGGTCGTGATTCCCGGGGGCGTGACCGCGGTCGGCGCACATGCATTCGCCTACTGCGACAAGCTGACGCGCATCACAGTGCCGGAGAGCGTGACCGCGTTCGGCGCGTGGGCGTTCTACCGGTGTACAGAAATTGCGCCGGTTCATATTCCGCGCGGCGTGACAGAGCTGCCTGAGCGCGTGTTCGGGAGCTGCTGCGGCTTCACGGAATTTGCGATCCCCGCAAATGTGACGAAGATCGGCGCACGGGCATTTGACGGCTGCACGCAGATGCGCACGCTGACGATTCCGGACAGCGTGACCGAGATCGGCAAAGACGCCTTTTCCGGCTGCAATCTGAAAGCCGTGACGATCCCTGACAGTGTGAAGCTGCTTCCCGCGAGCCTGTTCTGTATGTGCAGAGCGCTGACGGAGGTGCATCTGCCGGAGGGCATTCCCGCGATCGAATCCGGCACATTCCACATGTGCGTATCGCTGAAGGAGATCACGCTCCCCGGCAGCGTGCGGGAGGTCAAAAACGGCGCGTTCACCTCCTGCGATTCGCTGCAGACGGTCTCTGTTGCGGCGGGCACGGAGATCGGAGAATATGCATTTCAGTATTCGCCGCATGTGAAGGTCGTCACAAGAAGCAGAGGGACAGGTTCGCAGTGAGCGCGGAGCCCGCGCGGGCAATTCCCTCCGGGTACATGTTCGCGGAGCCTCCCAAGCGGTGTAACTGCACGGCGCTGACGTCTTCTTTGGGGTCAATGCTCCCAGTGTTCACGCAATCAGCAGCAGAAGTGAAGGTGACGGAACAACTGCTCACTCCGAACTTCTGACTTATATTATCGAAAACGGGGGATTAACATATGAACTATCAGATCGCGCTGTTGAAGGGCGACGGCATCGGACCGGAGATCGTGGAAAGCGCCGTTTCCGTGCTGGAAACCATCGGACAGAAATACGGGCACAGCTTTGCGTTCACCGATTATCTGATCGGCGGCGCGGCGATCGACCGGACCGGACAGCCGCTCCCGCAGGAGACCGTCGACGGCTGCCTCAGAAGCGACAGCGTGCTGCTCGGAGCGGTCGGCGGACCCAAATGGGACAGCCGGCCCGCGGAGCTGAGACCGGAAAAGGCGCTGCTGGGCATCCGCGCGGCACTCGGGCTCTACACGAATCTGCGCCCGGCGAAAATCTATCCCGCGCTGCGCGATGCCTCGCCGCTGCGTCCGGAGATCACCGGCAAGGGCGTCGACCTGCTGATCGTGCGCGAGCTGACCGGCGGCATCTATTTCGGCGAGCGCGGCTGCCGCGAGGGAAAATTCGGCGAGGAAGCCTTTGACACCGAATGCTACAGCGTGTATGAGATCGAGCGCATCGGGCGCGCCGCCTTTGCTGCCGCAAAAAAGCGCAGAGGGCGCGTCACGAGCATCGACAAGGCAAATGTGCTCGAAACCTCGCGGCTCTGGCGCAGAACGATGCACCGTCTTGCGGCGGAATACCCCGATATCGCATACAGCGATCTGCTGGTCGACAATGCCGCGATGCAGCTGGTGCGCGACCCGGCGCAGTTCGACGTGATCGTGACCTCCAACATGTTCGGCGATATCCTCTCGGATGAGGCGTCGCAGATCACGGGCTCGATCGGCATGCTGCCCTCGGCGTCGCTCGGGGACGGCACACGCGGCATGTATGAGCCGATCCACGGCTCTGCGCCCGATATCGCGGGACAGAACAGGGCGAATCCGATCGCGACGGTGCTCTCCGCGGCGATGCTGCTGCGCTATTCGCTCGGGCTTTCCGCCGAGGCTGACGCGATCGAAGCGGCGGTCGGCAGCGTGCTCGACGCGGGATACCGCACGGCAGACCTGCTCGGGCAGATGCCGGGCGAGCCGCTCTCCTGCACGGAGATGACCGCAAAGCTTCTCTCCAAACTGTAAAGAAAATGAGAAGTGAGAAATGAGGAATGGCAAGTTAGGAGTTCGGAGTGAGGAGTGAGGAGTGAGGAGTGAGGAGTTGTTCCGGCGCGGAGCCCCATGTTTGCAAGCAAACGGGGCATTTCCCTCCGGAGACCTTTTGCGGAGCCTCCCAATTTCATCATAACCACGGCGCCGGCGCGCCTTCTTATAGCGTAACGGCTCCCAGTATTTTTCTCAATCAGCGGCAGGAATGAAAGTGACGGAACCATTTCTCACTCCTCACTTCTCACTCCTGACTCGACCTGCTCCCTCCTCCCTTCTCATTCCGCGAAAACCAGTATATTGATTTTAGGAGATTTGGATTCATGGGCAGAAACAAAAAGCTGCAGGAGCTTGAGCTCTCGCTCAATTCACTTGTCGTGTTCCGCAGGCTGCTGACCAATGAGGTCATGCTGCCGCTGCGCGCGCTGCTCGACACCGAAACAACCGACCCGCTCATCCAGCTGCGGCAGTATACCGAATTTGTCTCGCGGCTCTATCCGCGCAGCACCAGCCTGACCGATTTCATCTTAAAGCTCGTGCTCGAGGACGACAATTTCTATGTGCGCTGCATCGGCGCGGGAGAGACCCCCGACGAGCGCCTGACCGCCTGCGTCCAGAATGAGCTGCTGATTTTGCAGCGGCTCTCGCGCATCAAGCCCGCCGAGCTGCAGAAGGAGATCTCGTATTACGGCATTCTGCCGGAGTGGACGGTCTCGGAGATCGACTTCGGCGCCGCGTTTGCCGAGCGCATGCGCAGGATCTCGGAATTCGGCTACGGCAAATACGCACAGTCGCCGATGCTGCTCTTCCGCGACGGACAGACCGTTCCGGTGCTGCATCCCGACCGCATCCGCCTCTCCGACCTCTTCGGCTACGAGCAGGAGCGCGCCGCCCTGATCGGCAATACGCTCGCACTGCTGCACGGGCGTCCCGCGCAGAATGTGCTGCTCTACGGCGAGGCGGGCACGGGCAAATCCTCGTCGGTCAAGGCAGTGGTCAACGAGTATGCGCCGCAGGGGCTTCGCATGATCCAGATCTACAAGGAGCAGCTGCGCGATCTGCCGCTGATCATGGACGAGATCAGCGGGAATCCGCTCAAGTTTATCCTGTTCATTGACGATCTGTCGTTTGCAGCGGACAGCGAGCGGTTCAGCGCGCTCAAGGCGATGCTCGAGGGCTCGGTCGTTGCGCAGGCGGACAATGCCGTCATTGTCGCGACGAGCAATCTGCAGCATTTGGTGCGCGTCCCGGCAGAGGGCAGCCGCGCCGACGCCGTGCAGGAGCTGCGCTCATTCCCGGACCGGTTCGGGCTGCGCATCCGGTTTGCCCGCCCCGACCGCGCCGGATATCTCGAAGCGGTGCTGCGGTTCGCAGAGCTCGCCGGGCTGGAGATTCCCGAGGAGGAGCTCTGTGCCGGTGCGGAGCAGTTTGCCGCCGACGGCTCCGGGCTCTCGCCGAGAACCGCCAAGCAGTATATCAAAATGCTGATCGGGCGGCAGTATCTCGACGCGGACGGTCAGCAGTGACGCCTTTCCGGCGCGCGGCTTTCATTTTCAGATTGACAATCTACGGGAAAAGCGGTATAATAGTAGCAGTGGGTATCCACAAATGCAAACAGAAGGAGAATCAATATGAAGCTCGAGACCCAGTGCCTGCATGCAGGCTATACCCCCAAAAACGGCGACCCCAGAGTCGTCCCGATCGTGCAGAGCACGACCTACACCTTTGATTCCACCGCGCATATCGCCGCACTCTTCGATATGCCGACCGAGCCGATGTATTCGCGCTTTGCAAACCCCACCGTCGACGCGATCGAAAAGAAGATCGCAGCGCTCGAGGGCGGCGTCGCTGCCATGTGCACGACGAGCGGGCAGGCGGCATCGCTCCTCTCGATCCTCAATGTCTGCTCCGCCGGCGACAGCTTTATCTCCACCGGCACGATCTACGGCGGCACGGTCAACCTCTTCGCCGTCACGCTCAAGCGCTTCGGCATCGAGTGCATCTTCGTCGATCAGGAGGCTTCCCGCGAGGAGCTGCAGAAGGCGATCAAACCGAACACCCGCTGCGTCTTCGGCGAGACGCTCGCAAACCCGGCGCTCGCCGTGCTCGATATCAGAAAGTTTGCCGATTTTGCGCATGATAACGGTCTGCCGCTCATCATCGACAACACCTTCCCGACCCCGATCCTCTGCCGCCCGAAGGAGTTCGGTGCAGACGTCGTCGTGCACTCGACGACCAAATACATGGACGGACACGCGGTGCAGGGCGGCGGCGTCATCGTCGACTGCGGCACCTTCCCGTGGGACAACGGCAAATTCCCGGAATTCACCGAGCCCGACGAGAGCTATCACGGCGTGAAATACGTCGAGAGCTTCGGCAACATGGCGTACATCATCAAGTGCAGAATGCAGCTCATGCGTGATTTTGGCTGCTATCCGAGCGCGACTGCGGCATTCTACCTCAATCTGGGGCTCGAGACCCTCGCCGTGCGCATGAAGCAGTACTGCATCAACGCGCAGCAGGTCGCGGAATTCCTTGCGGCGCGTCCGGAGGTCGAGTCGGTCAGCTATCCGGGGCTCGAGGGCGACGCCTATCACGAGCGCGCAAAGACCTATCTGCCTGACGGCTGCAGCGGTGTCATTTCGTTCGTCATCAAGGGCGGGCGCGAGACCGCGATGCACTGGATGGATTCGCTCAAGCTCGCCTCGAATGTGGTGCACGTCGCGGATATCCGCACCTGTGTGCTGCATCCGGCATCCGAAACGCACCGTCAGCTCACCGATGAGCAGCTGGTCGCCGCGGGCATCAACGCGGGCATGATCCGCCTGTCGGTCGGACTCGAGAATGTCGAGGACATCATCGCCGATCTGACGCAGGCATTCGAGGCTGTCAGATAAATCCCTGCATATATACAAATAACCCGCTCTCTGCCGCAATGACAGGGGGCGGGGTGTTTTTTTATGTGAAGTGAGAAATGGCGTAGTTCAGGGAGGATGTAGGAGGGAGGAGGAACAACTCCTCACTTCTCACTCCTCATTTCTCACTCCTCCGCCGACGAGCATCTCGTAGGTCACGCCGTATTTCTCCGCAATATCCCGCGCGTAGGACATGCCCTCCGGCGGAGCCACCGCGATCCGGAACGACCTTACGCCGTTTTCGCTCTGCACGGTCAGCGACGCGGCGCCTGCACCGTCCGCTTCTGCGGTCATGGCGGCGGCTTCCGCTGCGAGCTTGTGCATGTGGGTGTTGTAGAGCGTCCGAACGCGCTTTTTCAGCAGCGCCTTGACCGAATCCCGCGCAATGTAGAAGCCCTCCTCAAAGGAGGTCGTCGAGAATGTCTCATTCAGCAGCATCAGGCTCGATGCGGTGCAGCGCATGTACATCTCGCGGAAGCGCACGCATTCCTCGCCGAGCCTGCCGAGGTCCGCGGTCTTTTCCTCGTCCGCCGGGAAATGCGTACAGATGCAGTCCGCGGGCTTGTATGCAAATTTCGCTGCGGGAACAAATATCCCGCCCTGTGCCAGTGCGAAGAGCTGACCGATCGCCTGTGTGACGGTCGTCTTGCCGCCGCGGTTCGCGCCGGTGAGGATATAGACCGTGTGCTGCGGGTCGAACACCAGATCATTGCAGACGATCTGCGCCGGGTCGGTGCTGTTGACGGCGAGCCGCAGATTGTAAAAGCCCGCTGCCTGCATCGAACAGGCGGCGTCCTGCGGCAGAACCTCCGCTTCACAGAAGGTCATCCCCTCCGCCCGCTTGGCTTCGATGAATTCCGCAAACCGGATATAGTAGATGAATTCCGGCAGCAGGCGCGAGAGATCGACAATCGCGATATTCGCGTATCTGGTCAGCGTGTCGCGCAGGCGGCGGACGATCGCGTCGAGCATTCTGTTGATGACGCCCTCGAGATAATAGGTCGTGCTGCGGGTGCTGTCGCCCTCTGCGGTGCTGACGATCGTCTCGCGCGTGGCGGCGTCCGCATGGGCTGCTGCGCCGATGCTCTTGAAGCTCGCCTGCCGCTCGAGAAACGCCGTCAGCTCTCCCGCATTCTCGCGCCCGACCGGCTGGAAGTGCATGTCGCCGTTCCAGTCATTGCCGTCCTGAATGCCGTTTCCGGCGGCGATCGCATTGGCGAAATTGCGCACGATGCCGGATTTTTTGAAGTATTTGTTGTTGACCGAGATGAGCCCCATGCTGACCGCCTCGAAGCGCTCGTTGACGTTGATGCCGAGCGTGACGCTCCGGATGTCGGCGGTCTGCTTTTTCAGCGCGGCGATGTCCTGCTTCATCGCATCGAAGGCGGCGTCCTGCCAGAGCGATTCGACGTATTCCGCGAAGCAGCGCAGCCCCTCCGACTGCAGATCGGTGCCGGCAAGACAGTCCCGCATCTCCTCGATGCACTGAATATACTGTTCAAGCTCGTCGAGCCGGTGCAGCAGATGCCACAGCCCGATCATCTCGTCGCGGCTACGGTGGTTGCTGTCAAATTCGCGGATGAAGCCGATGCGGTCAAACAAAGCGATCATCCGCGCGCGGAATTCCGGCAGCCGCAGAATATCCGCGAAAATCTTCTGTCTGTATGCTGCGGTACGCGGGTCGGCGGTCATCTGCGAAAGCGTGCGCAGAATCAGCTTCTGCTCCTTCGCATCCGCCGTCACACAGGCGCAGATGCTGTCCAGCCCGAGATCGTGGAGCACGGAATCGGGCAGGCTGCGGTATCCGGGCTCCGCCGAAGCGGGCTGCAGCAGGCTGAATCCGTTCATAGGCGCACCCCTTACAGCTTTTTCAGGGGGATGCAGATATAGCTGACCGTGTCCTCGGGGTTCTCCGCAGGCGGCAGGTAGAATTCCAGCGAATAATTGCCAGCCAGCGCATAGCCCTGCAGCGAGGGCAGCCACTCCGACCAGATCTGCGTATTGACCTTCTGCAGGCTGTCCGGCAGCGCTCCCCTGCACAGGAACATTGCCCACAGCCCGCCGGGGATCTGAAAGGTCCCGCAGCCCTCCGGGATGTCTAGCCACGGCTGATACAGGTCCGCGATCCAGTAGTCGAAGGTCTTGCCGTCCATGTCCGCGCAGATGCCGAACATGCCCTTCAATCCCTTCATATCCTTCGTCCATTCGCTCCAGAACTGCGGCACTTCTTTGTAGCTCGTCTCCGCACTGAAACGCTTTTTGATCCCGACGACCGTAAACGGCGCCTTTTCCACGATTTTGTAATCCAGCATAGTTCCGCCCTCCAATGTGATTTTGATATGCAGCGGTGCGAACGAACGCAGGCGCGCACCCGGCTCTCTTGCCCCGGTCGGGGTGATGCCGTGAAAGCGCTGGAATGCCTTTGCAAAGCTGTCCGGGGAATCGTAGCCGTATTTCAGGGCAATGTCGATCACCCTGCAGTCCGAGCAGGCGAGCTCCTGTGCCGCAAGCGTCATCCGGCGCGCGCGGATGTATTCCCCGACGGTCATGCCGCACAGTGCGCCGAAGATGCGCTGATAGTAGAAGGGAGACAGCGCCGCCTGCGCAGCGATCTCCCCGATCTCAAGCTCCCCGGCAAGATTCTCCTCGATGTATGCGACCGATCTCTGAAATCCGTCGATCCAGCCCTGCATGCTGTTCACCACCCTTCGCTGTAATGTCAGTATATCACATTCTGACGGGATTTGCCCGACTTTTTGTGCG
This sequence comes from Oscillospiraceae bacterium, assembly GCA_016288755.1. GTDB lineage: Bacteria > Bacillota > Clostridia > Oscillospirales > Ruminococcaceae > Firm-04. Next base: position 6,629 of record JAEELE010000014.1, on the reverse strand, counting down.
CTCCTGAACCGGGTCCGGCTTCTGCCAATCACGGCTGCGCAAAAGCCGACGGGTCAAACCGCGGAAACTCAAGGATCGCCTTGAACAGATCACCGTCCGTTTTCAGCCGCAGCGTCCCGTGCTGCAGTGCCGTCAGGTCGCGTGCGATCGACAGCCCCAGCCCGCTGCCCTCGGTGTGCCGTGAGCTGTCCCCGCGCACGAAGCGCTCCATCAGCTCATCCGGCGAGACATTGAGCGGCGACGCCGAGATATTCTTCAGCGAGACCGTCACCGTCGTCTCATCCGCGGTCAGATCGAGATAGACCCTTGTCCCGGGCATCGCGTATTTGCAGACATTGCCCAGCAGATTGTCAAACACCCGCCAGATCTGCCGCCCGTCCGCAAGGATCGTCAGCGGCTCCTCGGGCATTGCGCAGACCAGCGAAAGCTGCCGCTCCGCGAGCTTGTCCTCATATTCCCCGGAAATCTGCGAGATCAGCACCTGCAGCTCGGTCGGCATCAGCTCGACCGTCAGGCTCCCCGACGATGCCTTGGAGGCGTCGACCAGATCGATCGTCAGCTTTTTCAGCCTTGCCGCCTGCCGCCGCAGCACCTCGAGATATTCCCTTGCCTCGGGCGTCGGCATCTCCTCGCGGCTCAGCAGGTCGATGTAGTTGACGATCGAGGTCAGCGGCGTTTTGAGGTCGTGCGAGACATTCGTGATCAGCTCCGTGCGCAGATGCTCCGCCTTGGTCTGCCGTGCGACGATATCCCCGACGCTCTCAGTGATCTCCCCGAGCGAGCGGTCGAATTTTCCGAAATCGGCTGCGAGCGGCAGTGCCCGCGGGACCGGCTCGAAATCACCGGTCTTCATGCGTTCGGCGCGGCGGTGCAGCTCAAAATACGCATAGACCGCGTAGAGCAGCCCCGCGAGCGTCAGCAGGTCGAGCCCGAATGCCGGCAGCAGCATCACGCGCGCCTCCAGCACAGCAAAGAGATTGAGCCCGAGCAGCCCCGCGAGCCAGAACGTGATGACCGCACTGACTGCGAGCTGATTGCGGAAGAGCGCGAAGAAGCCGCGCAGCATCCGCGCGAAGAAGAAGCTCGACCAGAAGGTGCCGCACTTGACCCGCACCGCGGTCGTGTAGAGCCAGAGAATGCAGCATGCCGAGACACACAGCGACATGCCGATGCCGAAGATCGCGAGCATCCGGTAGGAGGCTGCGGTCTCGCAGAGGACGACGAACACCGCCGCACTCAGCCCGAATGCCAGTACCGGCAGCAGCCAGAAGAATTCATAGGCGATCTCGTGCACGCGCGAGGGCGCGAGCCGGTCGGTGTCGTCGGGATGCCCCGCCGCCGTGCACATGCTGATGCAGGCGATCACCGTCAGCACGATCGCCGCAAACATCGCGATCACATACTGCTCCGAATAGACAAACAGCACGCGGAAGACCGCGTAATTCGATTTGATCGTGTCGCGCACGGGCAGGTCGGCGGGCAGATAGGTGCGCACCAGAACGACCTTGGTGTCGGCGTGCTCCGCCTGCACTGTGATGTCAAAGCCGGCGGACAGATGCTTTTCCAGCGCCTCGTCCTGCGCGCGGACCATGATGCCCTGCTCCCTGAGATTGTAGTATTCCTCGAGGGTCATCTGCGAGAAGGAGGCTTCGCCGTATGCATTCACCCGCACAAGAACGGCATTTGCCGTGTTTGCGGCATCGCCCGTGCCTTCCCCGGGCGACCCGAGCGACCCGAACGACCCGTCATCCCGGTAGGGGTCATGCGCGTTTGCAGCGGCGGTCTCCGCCTCGTCGGTCGTGTTGACGACCGTCCAGCTGCAGTATTCGCCGTATCTGCCCGTGTAGTCGTAGCTCTGGGCTTCGGGCAGCGTCGCAAAGCGGAGATAGTCGACGAATTCGCCGCTGAGCTGCACCGTGTCAAAGTCGCCGTGGAAGGCCGCGTCGACAGTGTCATAGGTGAAGAACCAGAGCGAATAGTCGCCGGGCTCGTCGAGCAGCCTTGCCATATTCATGTTCATCAGCTCGGCAAAGCTGATCTGCCCCGGGTCAAAGTGCTTCTGCACCTGATACTCCCGGCTGTTCATCGTGAGCGAATCCTGCCGCACGTTCGAGGCGAGCAGCTCCTGCTCGGTGCCGTATTTGGGGTCGTTCGTCAGCATGAGCGCGCCGTCGGTGTCGGTCACGGCAAAGCGCAGATTCGTGCGCCCGGCGTCAAAGTGCGACTGGAGATTCTCGAGCATCTTCTTGATGCCCTCCTTCTCGTTCTGCCGCCTGAGCGCCTCCGTGATCTGATAATAGCTCTGGATGCGGCTGTATTCCCTTTCGACCGCAAAATTCAGGAAGGATTCATTGAAATCCGCGTCGGAATCGGAGAAGCCGATCATCAGATTGCACAGCACGGCGACCAGCGAGACGCCCGCGCCCCAGAGACAGACGATCGAGCAGATCACGGCGATCAGCTTGACCCATTTTCTGCGTGTGTGCACGGTTCTCCCTCCCCTCGCATCCGATCAGATTTCGCGCGTGAGCCGGAAGCTCTCCGGATCACCGCGGCATATAGGAACACACAGCCCGTATCGACCAGCGCCATAAAAAGCCCCTGCCGCCGGAAGCAGACGATGCACCAGAGCATGACCGCTTCCGCAGCGATCACCGCAGGCGGCGCAAACCGCAGCAGCACAAAGGGCATCCGGCTTCTTCTGCCGTACCACAGGATCATCGCGGCAGCAAAGCAGCCCGCAGCCGGGAGCAGCCCGTAGGCGAGCTCCTGCCACAGTCCGCTGTAAAAATACGATACGGGGCTGTATCCGCGGCGAACGGTCGCCAGCCGCTTGAACACCCCTGTGACATAGAACATCCAGAACACAAACAGCGCCACATGTGCCCCTGCGGCGGTCTGTCTGCTGCTGAACAGCGCGATCAGCGAGCAGGCGCAGCACCAGAAGCCGATGCACTGCGAGCTGAACAGCGCAAGGCTCCAGAGGTCATCGTGCGGAAACCTGCTGAAAAATGCGACCAGCAGTCCCGCGGCGACACCGAGCGCAGCGGTCAGCAGATAGGCGCGCGGTTGATGCCGGAACACGGCTGCTTCGATGCAGTTCACGGCTTTTCGAGCTTATAGCCCTGCCCCCAGACGACCTTGATCTGACGGGGCTCCTGCGGGTTGATCTCGAGCTTTTCGCGCAGATGCCGGATGTGCACGGCGACGGTGTTCTCCGAGCCGGTGGGGTCCGCCTTCCAGACCGCCTGATAGATCTCGCGCGGCGGAAAGACCTTGCCGACATTGTGCATGAGCAGCGAGAGAATGTCGAATTCGATCGGTGTCAGGCTGACGGGCACGCCGTCGAGCAGCGCCGATTTGGCGTCGAGATCGAGCGTGATGCTGCCGACGGTGAGGACACCGGGCTCATCGGCAGCGGCAGCCCCCAGACGCAGATAGCGCCTCAGCTGTGAGCGCACGCGCGCGACGACCTCTGCGGGCGAAAAGGGCTTGGTGATGTAGTCATCCGCGCCGATGTTGAGCCCGAGAATCTTGTCGGAATCCTCGGATTTTGCGGTGAGCAGAATGATCGGGACATTGCTGAACTGCCGGATCTCGCTCATCGCGGTGATGCCGTCCATGCCGGGCATCATGATATCCATGAGGATGAGCTGGATGCCGCCCTCTCTGGCGCGCTCGACCGCCTCAAGACCGGAGTATGCCGGAACGGTCTGCCAGCCCTCGGCGGAGAGATAGATTTTGAGTGCCGAGACGATGTCGCGTTCATCGTCGCAGATCAGAATAGTTTCCATTGAGACGTCCTTCCTTTCCCGGGAATCGTATATTATCATTATACTCCGATTTCGATGAAGATGCAAGTAGGGAATTCGTGAAGAAATCCTTAAGCGGCGCGGCAGCCCCATGTTTGCAAGCAAACGGGGCGAATCCCTTCGGGCGCCGTTTTGCGGAGCCTCCCAGTTTCGCGCAATGCACGGCGCTGGCGCGCCTTCTTATGGCGCGATACTCCCAAAATCGTTCTCAATCAGCGGCAGAAGTGACGATAACGGAACCACTACTAACTCCTCACTACTCACTGCTAACTTGCCCTCCTCCCTCCTCCCTCCTCCCTGCTCCTTCCGCCGCATGTTTCGCACAGACTTGTAATTTTCGGAAATTTGTGGTATAATGACAGCATCATATCACCACAATGAAAAGAGGAACATCATCATGGGCTTTCATATCACACACTTCTCCGAGAACACCGGTCTCTCCTACGACAAAAAGGCACAGTGCTTCTGGGGCACAATGGGCAAATACCCCGTCTTCGTCGAGTATCTCTCACGGCGCGGCTCCCTCGTCTTCCGCCTCTACGGCAAGCTCACCGGAGACGAAAACATCGCGCCCCAGCTCGAGCAGTGGCGTATCTCCCAGCAGGGTGTCTCCGGGCTGACCTACCGCAACCGCTGCCTCTCCTGCGTCATCGCCATCGCCTCGCGCGACGCCGACCTCAACGCCATCAATCAGGTCGATTCGCTCGTCCACCTCGCCGATATGCTCGGGCTTGTCCCCTGCTGCATGAGCTGCGGCGCCGACTACGGCTACAACGCCTACATGCTCGACGACACCGGCGTCTGTCTCTGCGATTCCTGCCGCGTCCGCACCCTCGAGCGCGTCGGACAGGTCGCCGAGGAGCACGCGCAGGTCCGTGTCAACCCCCTCGGCACCGTGCTCGGTCTCGTGACCGGCTGTGCGGTGCTCGTCGCGCTGACCTTTGCCGTGCTGCGCATGGGTTATGTCTCCTATCTGACCGGCTATGTCGGCGCACTGATCGCCTTCGTGCTGATGAAGAAATTCGGGCGCAAGCTCACGCTGCCGATCGCCGTGATCGGTGTGATCGTGACAATGGCAGCAGCCGCCTTCACGCCGGTGCTCTGCTTCGCAAAGGATTTCGCAGAGTTCAATCAGGAGCAGTATGCCGACGCGCTGAAATATGTCAACAGCTATGAGTCCATCCGCGAAGAGCTCGAATCGCTCACGGACGAGATGCGGGAGGCGCTCGCAGAAGAGGGCACCGTCATCGACCTGCCCAAAATGAAGGCGCAGTACGAGGAATGTCAGGTCATCATCTCGCACCGCGAGACCGGAGATTGCCTGCGCGATTTCTCCACCCTGCTGAAAATGGACACCTACTCCTCCGCCAAGGGCGAGCTCATCAAGTGCATTCTCTGGGGCGTGATCTCCATTCTGATCGGCAGTGCGCTGACGCTGCCCAAGCTCCTCAAGGAGAGCGCGGGCAAGCATGAGCTCCGCGCCCCGACCATGTGACCCGTATGCGCACCGTGCAGCAAACCGTCGGCGTGATCGGCGGGGGCGCCTCGGGGCTCGCGGCAGCGATCGCGGCAGCACAGGCAGGCGCGGCAGTGACCGTCCTCGAACGTCTGCCGCGTGTCGGCAAAAAGCTCCTCCTGACCGGAAACGGACGCTGCAATCTCGCCAACCGCGACCGCTCCCCCGCGCATTATCACGGCACCGTCCCGCAGGCGAACCGGATCCTCGCGGGCTTCGACCCGGAAGCGTGGTTCCGCGAAATGGGTCTGCTCATCCGCTCCGACAGCGAGGGGCGCTGCTATCCGCGCAGCATGACCGCTGCATCCGTGCTCGACGCGCTCCGCATCCGGGCGACACAGTGCGGCGCCGAGACCCTCTGCGACACCCGCGTCACCGACATTCTCCCGCAAAAGCAGGGCTTTCTGCTCCGCAGCGATACCTCCTCCGGCGCACGGGAGCTCCGGTTTGATTCTGTGATCGCGGCGTGCGGCGGCTCTGCGGCACCGTCCTGCGGCACCGACGGCAGCCTGCTCCCCGTATTGGAACGGCTGGGGCACCGCGTCGTCAGACCGCTGCCCGCACTCTGCCCGATCCCGGTGCAGTCGCCGCATCTCAAGGCACTCAAGGGGCTCCGCGTGCGCTGTGCGGTCACGGCAAGGTGCGGTGACCGCGCCCTGAAAACAGAATCCGGCGAGCTGCAGTTCACCGAGACGGCGCTCTCGGGCATCTGCATCTTCAACCTCTCGCGGCTCGCCGCGGTACACGGCAGATCGCTGACGCTCTCGGTCGATCTGCTCCCCGAGCTCGATGCGCAGGCGGTCGGCACGTTGCTGCGGACGCTGCTGACCCAGCGCGGCGATCAGCCCGCGGGCGACCTGCTGACGGGTCTGCTGCCACGGCGCATCGGCGAAGTGCTCCTGCGCAGCTGCGGGATATCGGTTTCGGCGCCCGCAGATGCGATGCCGCAGCAGGCGTTCGGCGCGCTCGCGGGAATGCTCAGGGCATGGGAATTTCCGGTTGCGGGGCTGGCGGGCTTTGCGCAGGCGCAGGTGACCGCAGGCGGCATCTCGGGGCAGAGCATCACGCGGAATCTGGAGTCAAAGCGCTGTCCGGGGCTGTTTTTCTGCGGCGAGCTGCTCGATCTCGACGGCGACTGCGGCGGCTATAATCTCGCATGGGCATGGAGCTCCGGCACTGCCGCCGGAACGGAGGCTGCCCTCTTCAAATGCTGAAAAAGACCGGAGGGCAATGCTCTCCGGTCAGTTTGTCGATAAAGTGCTTTTGATGTGCCTGCGGCACATTTTTGCGGGGACGCTGTC
>JAEELE010000013.1 GCA_016288755.1 Oscillospiraceae bacterium | reverse complement strand
TTCCCATTCCGAACACGGAAGTTAAGCTCATTCACGTCGAAGATACTTGGCTGGAGACGGCCCGGGAAAATAGATCGATGCCGGCATCCCGCCAGAGAGGCTTCTCTCTGGCGATTTCCTTTTATATAGAAAATGGGGTATCGCCAAGCGGTAAGGCACCAGACTTTGACTCTGGCATTCGTAGGTTCAAATCCTGCTACCCCAATCTTCAAAAGCACGCATCAGCGTGCTTTTTCGTTAGGAGGAGCATATGAAGGCTGTGATCGCGATCGATTCGTTCAAGGGCTGTATGTCCTCTGCGGCTGCCGCAAACGCCGTCGCTGCCGGCATCCGGCGGGCGTGCCCGGATGCAGAGATCCTGATAGTTCCTGCTGCGGACGGCGGCGAGGGGTCTGTCTCAGCGCTGCTTGCGGGTCTGGGCGGAGAGCGTGTTTCGGTTACGGTTCATAACCCGCTCGGTCGGCTGATCTGTGCGGATTACGGCATTTTGCCTGACGGCACCGGGATCATTGAAATGTCTGCGGCTTCCGGTCTGCCGCTGCTGCTGCCGGAGGAGCGTGACCCGGTCCGGACTTCTTCGTTCGGGTTCGGCGAGATGATTCTCGATGCGAGACAGCGCGGATGCCGCGAAATGATTCTCTGTATCGGCGGGAGCGCGACCAATGACGGCGGGCTCGGATGTTTGTCCGCGCTTGGGATGAAGTTTCTCGGCGCCGAAGGTCGGCTGGTTCCGCACTGCGGGCAGGGGCTTTCTGAGGTCGCCGCGGTGGATAAGCAGAATCTTGAGACGGGTTTGCTGCACTGCCGTTTTCGTGTCGCATGTGACGTGACAAACCCACTTTGCGGTGAATCCGGGTGTGCGGCGGTATTTGCGCCGCAAAAGGGTGCAGATGCAAAAACGGTCGCGATGCTGGATGCCGGGATGCGGCATTACGCAGAGGTCGTTCGGCGGTATTACCCGGATGCTGACCCGGATGCGCCCGGTTCCGGTGCCGGCGGCGGACTTGGCTTTGCGCTCCGCTACGCGCTCGGTGTATCGATCGAGCCCGGCTTTGCGCTGATCGCTGAGAAAACCGGCTTATCCGCTGCGCTTGCCGATGCCGATCTCGTGATCACAGGGGAGGGGCGTCTCGATGCGCAATCTGTGATGGGCAAGGTGCCGACCGCTGTTGCACAGATGGCTCCGCCGCGTGCGACCGTGATCGCGCTGTGCGGCTGTGTCGGGGACGGTGCCGCTGCCTGCCTTGATTGCGGAATCGACGCTTATTTCCCGATTTTGCGTTGCCCCTGCACGCCGGAGGAGGCAATGAATCCCGATACTGCCGCGCGGAATCTCACAGACAGCGCTGAGCAGGCGGTTCGGCTCTATCTTGCAGGATGAACAATGCCCCGTCATCATGAACGGGGCATTTTGCTATTCTTCGTCTCTGTGTACAACGATCTGCGGGTAGGGGATCTCGATTCCCGCTTCGTCGAGTGTATTCTTGATCAGCTCGAGCGCGGTCGACGGTGCAATGATGTAGTGATCCCTTTCGACCCAGAGGAATGCGGCGAGAACAATGCCGCTGTCTGCGAGCTCGCTGACCGTGACCGCAGGCTTCGGGTCCTTGAGAAACATCGGATGCGTGTCAATCGCGGTCAGCAGAGCGTCGCGAGCCTGTTTGATATCGGTCTGATATGACACGCTGAATTTCACACTGACGCGCAGCTTGCCGCGCCGTGAAAAATTGATGACATTTCCGGTTGAGACGTTGCTGTTGGGGATGAAGACGCAGCGGTTGTCGTGGGTACGCAGCTCGGTATAGAGGATCGAGATCGACTCGACAAAGCCCTCCTCGCCGCCGGTCTTGATGTAATCGCCGACCTGAAACGGCTTGGCAAAGAGCAGCATGAAGCCGCCCGCGAGATTGGAGAGACCGTTCTGCAGCGCGAGACCGATCGTGACGCCGGCAGTGCCGATGATCGTAATGAGCGACGCGGTCGGCACGCCGAGAATCGACAGGCAGATCACGGCGAGCAGCATATAGAGCACGATGCGGATCAGCGACAGCCCGAAGCCGGTCGCGGTTTTGTCGACCTTCGATTTGTTCATCGTGCGGCTCATCAGCTTAATGGTCAGCCTCGCAAGGAGCATGCCGACCAGAAAAACGATCAGCGCGACAAGGATCGTCGGGAGATAGTTGACGAATTTTTCGCCGAGCTGTGCGAGAAATCCGGTTGTCTGACGCAGGGTCTCGGCGCCTGCTTCCAGCTGCTCACTCATTTGCGTGACCCCTTCTTTTCCTTCCTGCGCGTGTCATTCAGCGGATAGATATCCTCGAACACGGCATAATACTTCACCGGGACATAGCGGTCGAGATGGCATTTCCCGAAATACCACTGGTGGAAATCGCAGAGCTGAATGAGGTCCTCAAAAAAAGCGTGGACCTCAAGGCGCTGGCGCGTGTCGATGCGCAGGCAGTCCTTCAGCGATGCAGGCGGCTCGTGCGTGATGATGTAATCGACTGTGTTGCCGTGCGCCTCCAGATTTTTCGCAGCATCGACGATCTCCTGATAGGTCGGCTGCTCCTGCTCCCACCAGTTTTCTGCGGTGCGGTATTCAAAATCCTGACTGTGTCCGCCGCCGAACGTGAAAAAGCGCTTTCCGCAGATGGAATAAATCTGTCCCCGGAGCAGATGCACGAGGTTCGGCGCGATGACGCGCGCCCTTCCGCCGTTCCACTCGGTGATCGGATACTGCTCCAGCATATCAAAATTCTCGTGGCAGCCGTCGACAAATGCGACGGTATATTTCAGCTCGGTGATCTTGCGGCGGAGCTTCTGTTCGTTTTTCGAGTCGTCCCAGAAAAAGCCGAAATCTCCGCAGACGATCAGCACATCCTCCTCGGTCGCGCGCTTGAGCGCCGAAGACTGAAAACGCGAAAAATCGCCGTGTGTATCGCCGGTAACATAGACCATGCTGCTCGCTCCTTTCTTTTTCTTTATTATACTTCTATTTCACGCCCTTGTCAAGAAGCAGCCCCGAAGCGCTCGGCTCCGGGGTACTGCCGTCTGTATCGGGCTGCATGATCACCGGCAATGTCTGTAGTCCCGTCTTGCTCAGATGATGTAAAACCAGCTCTCGTCCTGCTCGAGGGGCTGTGCCTCGGTCTGGCTCTTGTTGTCGTAGCGGAAGCGGAGCTCCTGCGTTTTGATGCTGACGCGCGCCCCGTCCGGGACCGAGCTGGTGATGAACGCATTTGCGCCGATCACGACATCCTTGCCGACGATCGTCTCGCCGCCGAGAATGGATGCGCCCGAATAGATCGTCACATTGTCACAGATGGTCGGGTGACGCTTCTTCGATTTGAGCGACTGCCCGCCGCGCGTCGAAAGTGCGCCGAGCGTAACGCCCTGATAGACTTTGACATTGTCGCCGATCACGGTCGTTTCGCCGATGACGATTCCGGTGCCGTGGTCGATGAAGAAATACCGTCCGAGCGAAGCGCCCGGGTGAATGTCAATTCCGGTGCGGCTGTGCGCATATTCGGTCATGATGCGGGGAATCAGCGGCACGCCGAGCAGATGCAGCTCATGTGCGATACGGCTGACAAAGATCGCATAGAGCCCGGGGTAGGAATAGATGATCTCGTCCTTGTTGTAGGCTGCCGGGTCGCCGTCAAAGGCGGCATCCACGTCCATTTCCAAATAGGAGCGGATCGCAGGGAGCTTTTCCAGAAACGCGAACGTAATCTCCTCGGCGCGGGTGTTGGTCTGCTCCGGCGTGGCATCGCGCATTTCGGGGATATAGCGCAGCACGATCTCAATCTGCTGGATGAGGTTGTAGATCAGATCCTCCAGCAGCGTGGAGACCTGATTTTCGACCGTATAGATGCGGTAGGGCTGTGTGCGGAAATAGCCCGGGAAAATGATGCGCTGCAGCTTCTTGACAATATCAATGACGGTCTCCTTGTTCGGGTGATCGAGTGTGATCGTGGCGTCGATGGTCCTGCCCTTGCAGTAATCGGCGAGCAGGGTATCCGTCAGGCGGCGGATGCGGGTTTCGATCTGGCTTGCCATATCAGTACCTCCGTGAATCGGCTGTTTTGCTTTCAGCATATGCTTACAGCCTCTATTATAGCACAGATCGGCAAAAAAAGAAAGCCCCCCGCGCGGTTTTTCCGATTCGTTCTCTATGCAAACGGAATTCTGCGCGCTGATTTGCAGATGCTGTGAGGAAATGCCGTTTGCCGCCGAATGATAACACAGAGCACTGTGCTTGACTTGTCGGCGCAAAGCGGGTATAATAGAAGCAATCACTCAGAAGGGAGGCGCCGCAGTGGAGCCCTTTGCACATCTGCATGTTCATACCGAATACTCTCTGCTCGACGGCGCATGCCGCATGGATGCGCTGATGGAGCGCGTGAAGGAAAACGGTCAGACCGCCGTCGCGATCACAGATCACGGCGTCATGTACGGCGTGATCCCGTTTTATCAGGCGGCAAAGGCTGCGGGCATTCATCCGGTGATCGGCTGCGAAATCTATGTTGCGCCGCGCTCACGGCACGACCGCGACGCAGCGGCGGACCGAAAGCCCTATCATCTGATTTTGCTCTGCGAGAACAATACCGGCTATCAGAATCTTGTGCAGATCGTCTCCCGCGCGAGCATCGAGGGCTTTTACGGCAAGCCGCGCGCGGACCGGGAGCTGCTGGAACGGCATCACGAGGGGCTGATCGCGCTCTCCGGGTGCATGGTCGGTGAGGTGCCGCGCAGGCTGCTGGCAGGGGACTACGCCGCCGCAAAGCAGACCGCCGAGCGCTATGCGGCGCTGTTCGGGAAGGATCACTACTATCTGGAGCTGCAAAACCACGGGCTCGACGACGATCTGCACCTGATCGCCGGTCTGCGCCGCATCTCGGAGGAGACCGGCATCCCGCTCGCCGCGACCAACGATGCGCACTATCTCCGCAAGGAGGATGCCCTGACGCAGCGGCTTCTGGTCTGCATCCAGACAGCCTCGACGCTGTCGTCGCCCTCCTCGATGGTCATGCCGAATGACAGCTTTTCGCTGAAATCGACCGAGGAAATGCAGACGCTCTTTGCCGACTGCCCCGACGCGCTGCGCAATACCGCGGAGATCGCGGCGCGCTGCAATGTGGAATTTCAGTTCGGGCAGATTCAGCTCCCGAAATTCCGGGCGGAGGGCGTCACCGACACGACTGCGTATCTGCGGCAGCTCTGCGGGAACGGCATGCGCCGCCGCTTCGGAGATCACCCGCCCGCGGAGGCGGTGAACCGCATGAACTACGAGCTCGATGTGATCACGCGCATGGGTTATGTCGACTATTTTCTGATTGTCTGGGATTTTGTGCACTACGCGAAAACGCACGATATCCCGGTCGGACCCGGCAGAGGCTCGGGCGCGGGCAGTCTCTGCGCCTATCTCATCGGCATCACGGATATCGACCCGCTGAAAAACGGTCTGCTGTTTGAGCGCTTTCTCAATCCCGAGCGCGTCAGCATGCCCGATTTCGATATAGATTTCTGCGTCGAGGGCAGGCAGCGCGTGATCGACTATGTCACGCGGCGCTACGGCAGCGACCATGTCGCGCAGATCATCGCGTTTGATACGCTGAAGGCGCGCGCAGCCGTCCGCGACACCGGCAGAGCGATGGACCTGCCCTATGCACTCTGCGACCGCGTTTCCAAGCTGATCCCGCAGGACCCCCGCATCACGCTGAAGCGTGCGCTGGAGGAATCCGCGGAGCTGAAGCAGCTCAGCGACGAGAACACACAGGTGCAGCAGCTTCTGCGCTATGCCGAAAAGCTCGAAGGCTTTCCGCGGCACACCACAATTCATGCGGCAGGCGTTGTAATCTCCGCGGTTCCTGTGATCGAGCAGGTGCCGCTGCAGAAGAGCGAGGACGCGATCGTCACGCAGTATACGATGGGGCTGCTCGAGCAGCTCGGTCTGCTGAAAATGGATTTTCTCGGTCTGCGCAACCTGACGGTCATCCGGGAGACCGAGCGCAGCATTCAGCGCGATAATCCCGGCTTTTCGATGGAGCGCATCCCGGAGAATGACCGCGCCGTCTTTGAGATGCTCGGGCGCGGCGACAGCACCGGTGTCTTCCAGATGGAATCCGACGGCGTGCGCAGGGTGCTGATGCAGATGCACCCGACCTCGGTCTCTGACCTGACCGCCGTGATCTCACTCTACCGCCCCGGACCGATGGATTCGATCCCGCAGTATCTCGCCGCGCGCTCCGACCCGAAAAAGGTGCACTACGACCATCCGCTGCTCGAGCCGATTCTGCGCGAGACCTTCGGCTGCATCGTCTATCAGGAGCAGGTCATGGAGATCTGCCGCAGCCTTGCGGGCTATTCCTACGGACGCGCCGATCTCGTGCGCCGCGCGATGGCGAAGAAAAAGCATGACGTCATGGCGAAGGAGCGCGAAATCTTCGTGCACGGCAATGAGAGCTGTCCGGGCTGCGTCGCAAACGGCGTCCCCGAGGCGACTGCCAATGCGATCTTCGACCGGATGTCCGCGTTTGCGAGCTATGCCTTCAACAAATCCCACGCCGCCGCCTATGCGCGCGTCGCCTATGAGACCGCCTATCTGAAATGCCGCTATCCGCAGGCATATTTCGCCGCGCTGATGTCCTCGGTCATTGCCAACACGGGAAAGCTGATGGATTATATCGCAATGGCAGAGGCGCATCGCATCCGCATCCTCATGCCCGATATCAACCGCAGCAGCGCGGGCTTCTCGGCGGAGGGCGACAGCATCCGCTTCGGGCTGCTTGCCGTCAAGGGGCTCGGCAGCGGCGCGATCGAGAGCTATATCCGCGAGCGCGAGCGGAACGGTCCCTATCGGAGCTTTCCGGATTTCTGCGAGCGCAATGTCGGCATGGACCTGAACCGCCGCACCGCAGAGGCACTGATCTCCTGCGGCGCAATGGACGGGCTCGGCTGGAACCGCAAGCAGATGCTCGCCGTCGCGGAGCAGCTGATCGCTTCGCTGCACAGCCGCAGCCGGAGCAATGTCTCCGGGCAGCTGTCGCTGTTCGGCGGCGGTGCTGACGAGCCGCTCCCGACGGTGACCCCGCCCGATGTGCAGGAATTCCCGGAGCGGGAGCTGCTGCGCATGGAGAAAAACATGACCGGCATGTATCTCTCCGGGCATCCGCTGAAAAAATGGCAGGCTTACTGTGAACTGCTGCATCTGCCGCCCCTTTCGGCACTGCCGGACATGCGCGACCAGACCGCCGTTTCCGTGATCTGCACGGTGAGCAGTGTGCGTCAGCATCAGACGAAAAAGGGCGACAAAATGGCGTATGTGGAGGCGGAGGATTCTTCCGGCAGCATGGAGTGTCTGGTGTTCCCGTCGGTCTATCAGCACGCTGCCCCCTTGCTCCAGACCGATTCCGTGCTGATGCTGCGCGGCAAGGTCTCGAAGAAGGACCGCGAGGAGCCTGTGCTGTTCTGTGAGGGCGTGATGTCCGAGAAGGAGCTTGTGCAGTATGCGCGCAGCTTACAGCTCTGCTGCAAGCTGAGAGACCGCGACACCGCCCTTGCAAGGCAGATCGCTGCGCTCTGTGCGCAGTATCCGGGCGAGACGCCGGTCGTCCTCTGGCTGACGGACAGCCGCCGCTATGTCCGCGCGCGTGCGGAGGGCGGCGTGCAGATCAGCCCCGATTTTGTCCGTGCGCTGACCGCTTTGCTTCCCGCAGATCAGTGCGCACTGATCGCGAAACGATGAAAGGAGTGCGTATGCCGCATTACGAAACGCTGTCTCCCGCGCTGGAGCAGGAGATTTTAGAGAATCAGAGACAGGGCTGGGTCTCGCCCTATGCGACCCCGAACAGTGCGGTCATCCGCCGCGCCGACCGTGTGAGCGATGTGCCGCGCATCTACCGCCCGCCCTTTTCCAAGGACGCCGACAAAATCCTCAACAGTGCATTCTATAACCGCTACGCCGACAAGACGCAGGTGTTCTCGTTTTACCGCAATGACGACCTGTGCCGGCGTGCGCTGCATGTGCAGCTCGTCTCGCGCATTGCGAGGAATATCGGCGCGGTGCTCGGGCTCAATCTCGATCTGATCGAGGCAATCGCAATCGGGCATGATATGGGGCATACCCCCTTCGGACATGCAGGGGAGCATGCGCTTCATGCGCTCTATCACGGCGCAACGGGGCGCTGCTTCCGCCACAATATGCACTCTGTCCGCGTGCTGGACGCGATCGTGCCCTACAATATCTCGCTGCAGACGCTTGACGGCATTCTCTGCCACAACGGCGAAATGCCGGTCGACGAATATCACCCGAAGCCAATGACGGATTTTGCCTCGTTTGACGAACGCTTCGCGGAGTGTCTGCTCGATGAGGACGGTGACCGCAGACTGATTCCCGCGACCTTAGAGGGCTGCCTTGTCCGCATCTGCGATATGCTCGCGTATCTGGGCAAGGACCGGCAGGACGCCGTCAGGGCGCACCTGATCGAATCGGAGGATGTTTTCATGGAGACCGCGATCGGCAAAAGCAATGCCGAGGTCATCAACAATCTCGAGGTCAACCTGATCGAACACAGCTACGGCAAGCCCTATCTCAGGCTCGACAGCGAGCACTTTGCGGCGATGACGCAGCTCAAGAGCGAGAACTATCACAAGATCTATCTGCAGGAGGCAGTGCAGAAGCAGGTGCAGGAGAGCATCGTGCCGATGATGGCGCAGATGTACGAGCGCATCTACAGCGATGCGGTGTCGCACAACCCCGATTCCGCACTCTACCGCCACCACATCGCGCTCGTCAACGACAGACGCCGCTGGTATCCCGCCGCACAGCCCTATGAGGATTCCGACCCGCATGATCTGACCGTCGATTTTATCGCGGCGATGACCGACGACTACTTTGTCGACTATTACTGCCATCTGTTCCCGGGGAGCAGCCGCAGCATTTCCTATAACGGATATTTCAGCGAATAGTCGGTGCTTTTGCCGGTTTTTTTGCGAGGCAAATGCTGTTTTTGCACAAATTGCAGAGGACGAATGCTGCTGCTTGCATTTTCAGAATGAATATGATATAATATAAGTTGGTGTGTGCTGCAAATTCGCTGCACAGACCGATTCTGAATCACAAAGGATGTTTGATATATGGCAGATTTCCGCAGTGTGACAGTTGTGATTCCTTCGCTTGACCCCGATGAACGCCTGCTGAAAGTGATCCGCGGGGTGCAGGAGAAGGGGTTTTCTGATATTCTGCTGGTCGATGACGGCTCTCAGCCGGAGAATCAGCATTTTTTTGAGACGGCACAGACGGAGCTCGGCTGTGAGGTGCTGCATCACCCGAAGAATCTCGGCAAGGGCAGAGCGCTCAAAACCGCGTTTCAGTGGCTGATCGGGAACCGGCAGGAGCAGCGCGGCTGCGTGACGATCGACGGCGACGACCAGCACCACCCCGAGGATATCGCGGCATGTGTCGAAGCGATGCTTTCGCAGGAGCATGACGCACTGGTGCTTGGCGTGCGTGATTTCAACGCGGACAATGTGCCGCCGAAGAGCCGCTTCGGGAATAAGCTCACCTCATTTGTGTTCCGCGTGTTCTGCGGGCTGAAGGTCTCCGACACACAGACCGGTCTGCGCGTCTTTCCGCGCGGCATCTGGGAGCGCATGCTCGGGATCGCCGGTGAGCGCTTTGAATACGAGACCAATATGCTGCTGGTCTGCAAAAACGCCGGCATCCCGCTGGTCGAGCAGACCATCCGCACGATCTATATCGACGAGAACAAGACGACGCATTTTCATCCGATCAAGGATTCTCTGCGCGTCTACGGCATCATTCTGAAATTTTTCCTGAGCTCGGTGCTGTCCTTCCTGATCGACTATGTGCTCTACAATGTCTTCAATGTCGCATTCAAGTCGATGGGCTTCGCGAAGCACCTGTTTCTCGCGACCGTGCTTGCCCGCATCCTGAGCTCCATCTTCAATTTCACCTTCAACCGCAAGGCGGTCTTCCGCAGCAAGGCGCCGCTCGCCATCACCGTGGCGCGGTATTATATCCTCTGGGCAGTGCAGCTCATGACCTCGTATATTCTGGTCGCGCTGCTCTCAAAGCCCTTCGGCGACAGCACGCTTGCACAGGCGATCTTCAAGCTGATCGTCGATACCTTCCTGTATTTTATCAGCTTCCGCGTGCAGCAGGCATGGGTCTTCCGCGATGAGCCGCAGAAAAACGAAAAGGAGCGTTCCTGATATGTCAATGTTCAAAAAGCGCACCGCTGCGCTGCTGCTTGCCTGCGTGCTGCTGACCGGCTGCGGGGAAAACGGCAGTATTTCGGATACGGATTCTGTTCAGCAGTCAAGTGTTTCGGAGCCGTCTGCTTCCGCGGATGAAAGCAGCGAAGCAGAGGGCACTGCAACAAAAAATGAGCAGAGCGGTTCTCTGAGCGAGCAGATCTCTGTCAATGACGACAGCAGCCGCTCAGACGAGAACTCCAAGCAGAGCGAAGACTCCGCGTCTGAGGGCACGACCGTATCGGCGGAGCAGTCCTCAACGACGCAGACCTCCCGCAGCACGGCTTCTGGCAGCGGCACGACCGCGACCACAGCGTCGACTGCAAAGACCGATTCCGGCGCAAAGACGACGGCATCGCAGACCACCTCGACCGATGCCGGCAGTCAGAAGGACCCGGGCTTCGGCGCCAAGTGGAGCAATCTGTTCACTACCGGCGGCGATCCGGTTGTCAAATCGGATGCGTTTCCGTATTCGTACAAGAGCGAGGACGTCAATGTTCAGCTCACGAAACAGAAATACGGCGACAGCGAGTATTATATTGCGGATATCCACATCCGCTATATCGACAGCCTCCGGTCGGCTTTTTCAATCAACCGGGCGACCGGCGAGGAGGAATACGGCGCGGAGGGCGGCGCGAATTATCAGGAGGACGGCGCAAAGCTCTCTGAGCGCGTCCATTCGATCCTGACGATCAACGGCGACTATTACTCCGGGCGCAAATCCGGCATCATCTTCCGAAACGGGCAGCTCTACCGCAACATTCCCCGCGCAGAGATCGGCGCGGTCTACCGCGACGGCACCTACAAGGGCTTTGCAAAGGATGATTTTGACGTGACGGCAGAGCAGAACAAGGGGCTCTGGCAGGTCATGGGCTTTGAGCCGCGGCTGGTCGAAAACGGCAAGGCGATCTCCGATATCAAGACGCTGCTTGCCGGCATGGATGTTGCTGCGCCGCGCTCGGGCTTCGGGTATTACGAGCCCGGTCACTACTGCTTTGTTGTCGCCGACGGCAGACGGGAGGATTCGGTCGGACCGGAGCTGCAGGAGTGGGCGAATTTCTTTGAAACGCTCGGCTGTGAGGGCGCCTTCAATCTCGACGGCGGCGCGAGCAGTCAGATGTATTTCATGGGCAAGCTGGTCAATCAGCCCACGACCGGGACCTCCGGCGGCGTGATCCGCATGCTGCCCGACGTGTTCTATATCGGTGAGGTCGGCTGAGCCGCGCCGCACCGAAAAGGAGATTGGAATGTCAGAACAAACGAAAGGGTCTGTGAAAAAGCCCGTGCAGCTCTGGCTGATGCTCATTCTGGATGTGCTGCTGCTGGCAGTCTGTCTGCTGAGCTTTGCCTATTTTCACCATGTGCGCCCGCGCGCCGATGTGAATCCCGCCGCGGTCAGCACCGATTCCGGCAGGCACAGCGAGGATTTCATGAAGCAGGCGGGGGATACCGCAGGCAGCAAGCCGGGCTTCGGTGCCAAATGGGAGGACTGCTTCACGGACGGCGCCCCTGTCATCACCGAAAACAGCTATCAGAGCCGCGATATCAGCGTGCAGATCTCGGACAAGCAGGTCGGCAACAGCGTCTATTACATCGCGGATATTCATATCCGGTATACCAATAATCTGCGTTCGGCGTTCGGCTCGACTGACGAAAACGGCGAGGACAAATACATGCTCGGGAAGCCGTCGCTCGCGCCCGCATCCGAGATCATCCGCCGGGTCAATGCGGTCGTTGCGGTCAACGGCGACTATTACGGCGCACGCGAAAACGGCTATCTGTTCCGCAACTTCAAGCTCTACCGCGATATGCCCCGCGCCGATGTCGGTGCGCTCTATGCGGACGGGACATTTCGCAATTTTGAGAAGAACGCCTTTGATCTGCAGAACGAGATCGCAAACGGGCTCTATCAGACAATGGGCTTTGAGCCGACGCTCGTGACCGGCGGCAAGGCGCTCACGGGCTACAACGGCAGCATCGCCTCCGCGAATCCGCGCTCGGGCTTCGGGTATTACGAGCCCGGACATTACTGCATCGCGGTCGCGGACGGGCGGCAGGAGGGCTATTCGGTCGGTCCGACGATCGACGAATTTGCGGCGTTCTTTGAGAGCCTCGGCGTGCAGGAGGCGTATAACCTCGACGGCGGCAAGAGCTCCCAGCTCTATTTCATGGGCAGGCTCGTCAACAGACCCGACGGCTACGACGGCACGGAGCGGAGCCTGCGCACGCTGACGGATATGTTCTATATCGGGGAGGTGGAGTGATGAAGGCATGGAAGCTGCTCTCCGGATTCCTGCCGCATCTGCTGCTGACCTGCGGCATCATGCTCCTGACCTTCTA
The DNA here is from genome assembly GCA_016288755.1 of Oscillospiraceae bacterium. GTDB lineage: Bacteria > Bacillota > Clostridia > Oscillospirales > Ruminococcaceae > Firm-04. The sequence goes on along the minus strand of JAEELE010000013.1, from coordinate 2,029 downwards.
CTGCATCACGCTGGTCAATGAGGCGATGTGCTTTCTGTCCTCGTTCCTCTCGCAGAAATTTGAGATTGCCTACGCAGTGACCGCATTGCTGACGGTCGCCGCGTCGATCCCCGTGAAGAAGCTGCGTGTCCTGCCGCTGCTGCAGGCAGTCAGTGCGCTTGCGATCGCCGTGCCCGCAGTGATCTGCACCGCACAGCACCGCATGGACACGGTTGACACGGGCTGGTTCCGCATCATTGCGCTCATCAATGCGGTCGTCGCGATCGTGTTCGCCGTGCAGATGATCATTCTGCAGCGCAGACAGGCGCGTGCGGCATGGCAAGCTCGGGGCGAGAAGTGAGTAGTGAGAAATGATGAATGAGAAGTGAGAAATGAGGAACGATTCATCGCGCAGCGATACCGCAACTCCTCACTCCAAACTCGACTGCCTCCCTCGTCCCTGCTCGCTGAGATTGCCGGTTGATTGCGGGAACAATTTTCAGAAACGGGAGTTTTTTGAAAAAAGGCTTGATTTTATCCGCGAAATGTTGTAAAATATAAGGCAGAGCGGTTTTCCGACTGTCTCCGAGCTTTCATCTGTTTTCGCACATGCAGGCGAGGGCTCTAACAACCGAAAGGAGTATTGTTATGATTTATTCGCACGAAGTTGAAACAATGTGCCCGATCGCGCAGGGCGTTGCGCACGGTGCTGCCCCCATCCCGGAGGAGGCAAAGTGGGTGAAGGCAAAGGAGATCAAGGATATCTCCGGCTTTACGCACGGCATCGGCTGGTGTGCACCGCAGCAGGGCACCTGCAAGCTGACGCTGAATGTCAAGGAGGGTATCATTCAGGAGGCACTTGTCGAGACCATCGGCTGCTCCGGCATGACCCATTCCGCAGCAATGGCTGCTGAGATTCTCCCCGGCAGAACCATTCTCGAGGCTCTGAATACAGACCTTGTCTGCGATGCGATCAATACTGCAATGCGTGAGCTGTTCCTCCAGATCGTTTACGGTCGTTCGCAGTCTGCCTTCTCTGAGGGCGGTCTGGTCGTCGGCGCCGGACTTGAGGACCTCGGAAAGGGTCTTCGCTCGCAGGTCGGCACGATGTACGGCACGCTTGCAAAGGGTCCGCGCTATCTCGAAATGACCGACGGCTATGTGACCGGTCTCGCACTCAACGAGTACGATGAGATCATCGGCTACAAGTTTGTCAACTTCGGCAAGATGATGGACTTCATCAAGGCGGGCGACGATGCAAACACCGCTTTCGAGAAGGCACAGGGTCAGTACGGCAGAGTCGCTGATGCTGTCAAGATCGTGGACCCGAGAAAGGAATAAGGAGGAACGCTAACATGGCACTGTTTGAATCTTACGAGAGACGCGAGAAGCAGATTCTCGAGGTCATCAAGAAATACGGCATTGACTCCATCGAGGCATGCGCAGATGTCTGCAAGGAAAAGGGTCTCGATATCTATAAGCTCGTCGAGAGCATCCAGCCGATCTGCTTCGAGAACGCGAAGTGGGCATACACCGTCGGCTGCGCGATCGCGATCAAGAAGGGCTGTACCCGCGCTGCGGACGCCGCTGCAGCGATCGGTGAGGGTCTGCAGGCATTCTGCATCCCGGGCTCCGTCGCAGACCAGAGAAAGGTCGGTCTGGGTCACGGCAACCTCGGCAAGATGCTGCTCGAGGAGGAGACCGAGTGCTTCGCATTCCTGGCAGGTCACGAGTCCTTCGCTGCTGCTGAGGGCGCTATCGGTATAGCTGAAAAGGCTAACAAGGTAAGAAAGAAACCTCTGAGAGTTATCCTGAACGGTCTGGGCAAGGACGCTGCACAGATCATCGCACGTATCAACGGCTTCACCTACGTTGAAACTGAGATGGATTACCACACAGGCGAGGTCAAGGAAGTATTCCGCAAGGCATACTCCGATGGTCTGAGAGCAAAGGTAAACTGCTACGGTGCAAACGATGTTACCGAAGGCGTTGCTATCATGTGGAAGGAGAACGTTGACGTTTCCATCACAGGTAACTCCACCAATCCTAC
>JAEELE010000131.1 GCA_016288755.1 Oscillospiraceae bacterium | reverse complement strand
GGAGTCTGTGTCGAGCGACGAGACCACCACGCTCTCCTCTGAGACCACAGAGGCTGTGTCGAGCGACGAGACCACCACGCTCTCCTCTGAGACCACGGAGTCTGTGTCGAGCGACGAGACCACCACGCTCTCTTCCGAGACCACCACGCTTACCACCGAAGAGACCACCACCACTGAGACCACGACCACCCCGAACCCGATCGAGGTCAACCCGGGTCACGTTGTGTATCAGATCGACGATGTCAACGGCGTTGCCGGCTTGACCGTCAAGGTCCCGGTCTTCGTCTGGTGGGATGAGGGCACCTCCGGCTTCGAGATGCAGTTCGCAGTTCCGGACGGCTTCAAGATCTCCGGCTACGAATGGGGCGACGCTTATCCGGAAGGCGCAATCGCATGGAATGCAGAGAAGTACATCATCAACTGGGATAAGGGCGACGGCGAAGCTGTCACGGCAACTCCGGGCGCAAAGATCCTGACCCTGCTTGTCGATGTTCCTGCAACCGCAACCGCAGAGGAAACCTACCCGGTCACGTTCGTTGAGGGCAGCGTCCATGTCTCTGACAAGGAGAGCCAGCTCGCAGAGTACGAGACCATCGACGGTTCCATCTTCATTCTCAATGTCCCGGCACCGCAGCCCGGTTCGATCGGCTTCATCGTGGGCACGGTCGACGGTCAGCCCGGCGACACTGTGAATGTCCCGCTCACCGCTCTGACGACCGATCCGGTCGCAGGCTTCTCCATCACGCTGGATGTTCCGGACGGCTTCGATATCGGCGACCTCCAGCTCGGCGAAGGCTTCAGCGAGCATGGCACATTCACTTGGGATCCTGACACCAAGACCCTGACATGGATCAGCAACGACGGTCAGCCGTACACTCCGGCAGCGGGCGAGACGATCGCGATCATCCCGGTCACGATTCCGGAGAACGCTGAAGAGGGCGAATATCCGATCGGTCTGACGAATGTTAAGGCAAACGACGAGAACGGTCAGGAAATGAAGACCTCTGTCATCGACGGCAAGATCGACGTTCACGCAAAGGAGACCACCACGGTCACCGAGCCGCCTGAGATCGCAACCGCAACCTCTTACTCGATCGACTGGACCGAGCCCGGCAGAAAGTACTACTGGTCGCATGACACCCGTACCTTCGCAGAGGCAAACGGTCTGCTCGAGATGAGTGCAAAGGTCACGCTCTACAAGTACTATGTTGATGCAAACGGCAACTTCGTCGATGCAGAGGGCAACGCTTCTGCGGAGATGGTGCTGGCTGAGGCAGCGAAGGAGCTCGACGTGACGGCGAATACCCGCACGCTGGAGGCGACCAACACTGCTGAGAAGGTCTGGAACGCAAGAACCGACGAGCATCAGCACAAGTACGACCTCGAGTTCTACTTCTACACGAGTGAAGTCGAGGATCCGGACTTCAAGAACCTCAACGGCGGCGAGCCGCTGCTGATGGGCACGCACACCATTATGATCGGTGTCAAGGGCGACGCCAACCTGGACGACAAGGTCGATTCCAAGGACGGCAACCTGATTCTTGAGTACTTCAACAAGAAGGAAATCCTCCTTCTCGATGAGGTCCATCTGAACGAAGATGCTGAGCTTGAGGGACTTGCACAGTTCCTTGGCAACGTCTACCTCCACACCGGCAGCTATCCGGACAACTACAAGTGGGAGACCGAGGCACGTCTGGATTCCAAGGATGTCAACGCAATTCTCACCTACTTCAACATCAAGGACATCCTCATGGTTGATGACGCATCGTGGACGCACAGTGTCGTTCCGGTCGGCTACGACTTCCCGGATCTCTTCTACCACGGCTGGGAGCCGTTCAAGGCAAACCCGTAAACTCTATGTCAGAACCGGGCAGGGCATGACCTGTCCTGCCCGATTCAAAATATCGATGCGAAAGCATTGAGCAGCAAAGGAGTGTTTCCAATGAAACTTTTCAGCAAAGTCGCTGCAGTTCTGTGCGGTGCGGCTACCCTCGCGGCAGCCGGCGCAGCTCTCAGCGCATCCGCAGCAGATAAGCCTACTATCTATGCGGATCAGATCTACGCAGAGCCGGGTCAGATCGTTGATTTCTCTCTGAACATCAAAAACAACTCCGGCTATGCAGGCTCCGGCATCGGTCTGTACTATGATGAGAGACTTGCGCCGCAGGGCGTCAGCGATCTCGAGATCGAGGGCACCTACGGTCCGGCATCCACGAACCTCGCACCGTCTCTCCTGTGCAACACCAAGAAGCTCAGAGTCGGCTGGACCTCCTCCGGTACGAAGGACAACGCTACTGACGGTGCAATCTACACCGTGCGCTTCAAGGTTCCGGATGATGCAAAGGCAGATGATACATTCCCGATGCAGGTCGTTGTGACCCAGTTCTGCACTGCGAAGAACGTCGACGTCGACTACGAAGCAGTTGACGGTTGGATCAAGATCAAGGATGTGACCACCACCTCCGAGACCACGACCAGCTCGACCACCTCCGAGACCACTACGGTGAGCGAGACCACTACGGTGAGCGATACCACTTCGTCTTCTTCTTCTCAGGAGACCACTACGGTGAGCGATACCACTTCGTCCTCTTCTTCTGAGGAGACCACCACGCTGAGCGACACCACCTCGTCCTCTTCTTCTGACGAGACCACCACGGTTTCTCAGGAGCCGGGCACTGATGCTCCTTCCGACACCACCAGCTCCAGCAGCTCCAGCCAGGGCGGCGGCGATCAGCCGGGTCCGATCACCGGTGATGCCGGCATGGCACTTGCAATCGCAGGTCTCCTGACCGCTGCAGGCGCAGCTGTTGTGATCCGCAGAAAGCACTGATCCGAGGATTCGGATAAGCTAATCCATGTGTTGAAATCCATTATATACGGGGAGAGCTGATATGCTCTCCCCGCTTTCTTTTTCGTCCGTCCCGAATCTGACAAAAAAGGGTTGTGTTTTTGCCGCGGCTGTGGTATAATGTACATAGATATATCGAAATGAACCACTGCACATTGCAATCATGGAGGAAGTTATGGCATCTATATGGAACCACCGCATCAGCATATCACTCTTCGGCGAGGCAGAGGGACCGGCGATCGGCGTTGTGCTCGACAATCTGCCGCCCGGGGAGTATGTCGATATCGACCGGCTTGCGCGATTCATGGCGCGCCGCACCCGGTCGCTCTTTCTCCCCGAGGACCCGAATCAGCCGATCGACCAGCCTGCCGTGCTCTCCGGTCTGATCAACGACCGCACGACCGGCTCGCCTCTCTGCGCGTTCCTGACAAATCCGCGCGGTGTGCAGCAGCTCGACTATCAGGATATGTCGCATCTGGCGCGCCCGGGTCACGCCGACTACACCGGCGCGATGCGCTACCGCGGCTTTGCGGATGTCCGCAGCGGGGGGCATCTCTCCGAGCGCATGACGATCCCGCTCTGCTTTGCCGGTGCTGTCTGCCAGCAGATGCTGGAGCGCCGCGGCATTTATGTCGGCGCGCAGATCACGTCCATTCACAATATCAAGGACAAGCCTCTTTCGCAGACCGATGTCACGCGCGACGACCTGCTCGCACTGCGCAAGCGGCGTCTGCCCGTGCGCAACCCCGCACAGGGCAAGAAAATGCTCGCCGATATCCAGAATGCGATGGCGGGCGGCGAGACCCTCGGCGGCACGATCGCCTGCTATGCGGTCAATGTGCCCGCGGGCATCGGCTCGCCGATCTTTGACGGGCTTGAGAATTCGATCGCGCAGCTTGTCTTCGGGATTCCCGGCGTGCGCGGGCTCGAATTCGGCGCGGGCTTCCAGACCGCGAAGATGACCGGCAGCCAGTGCAACGATACGTTTTACGTCGACGAGCGCGGGCATGTGAAGACGCAGACGAACCACCACGGCGGCATTTTGGGCGGCATTTCGTCCGGCATGCCGATCTGCTTCAATGTCGCGATCAAGCCTGCCGCGTCGGTGCAGAAGCCGCAGCCGACGGTCGATTATTCCGCGCTGACCAATGAGGTCGTGCAGGCAGACGGCGTTCCGCACCCGTGCATGGTGCCCGAGGCGGTCGCGAGCGTCGAGGCGGCAATGAGCATCGCGCTGGTGTCGCATCTGCTCGATTACCCGAATTTCGTGTGAGCAGAGGTATCTCCGATGGATTTATGATGGGGCTCTGCCCCATACCCCGCCAGAGGGATACTATCCCTCTGGACTCCCGATCATAATAGAAATGGGGCGTGAACGCATGGAGACGGCGGATTCGCTGCTGATTCCGGAGGAATTGCCCGGACAGCTCACCTTTGTGCCGGACGCTCCGGTGCAGTCAAAGCCGCATCATGACAAATTTTCTGCGGAATTTCACGGCGAGGCGGTGCTGACCGAAACGCCGCATATCCGCATTCTGCTCTGTGATGTGCTCGCAAGGCTCGACGGCAGCATGCCCGATGACTGGCTCTATGAGATCACCGTCGGCGCGGGGCATATCAGCTATTTCCTCTACGAGGACGCGCTCGGCTCGCTGCTCGCAAGCGGCGCGGTGCGGCAGCAGGACGACGGTACGCTCATTCTGACAAGGCAGGGCGCGCTTCTGGCGCAGCGGTTCCGGCACTATGTCCCGAAGCTCTTCCGCGATCAGGTCATGCTTTCTGCGCTGCGCTATGCATCGCGGCAAAAGGCACTGCGCGACCTCCAGATCAGCTATGAGCCCGACGGCAGCGAGTGGGTGCTCTGCCTGCGCTGCATGGACGGCAGCCGCGAAATGTTCTATCTGCGGGTGCATGCGCCGGACAGAGCCGCGGCAGAGGTGCTCGGCGAGCGCATTCTCCGCAATCCCGCCGGGTTTTTCGGCAAGGTCATCGATCTGGCGGTCAACAACGAGGAGGAGCAGTTCGACCTCACAGATAATTGAGCCGCAGGGACGGCATTTTGCGTGAAAATGCAGAAATCCGCCGATTCGCTTGCGAAATCTGCGGGGATGTGTTATAATATACCATGTAAATTTTTACCGGAAGGATGTATTTCTATGAAACTGTTTACCAGATGTTCCGCGCGGATGCTCGCCGTCTGCTCCGGCGTGCTCGGCGGCTGCTCGATGCTCGTGATGACCGTATCGGCAGAGGGCGAGACCGCCGCAAACGGCATGCAGCAGCAGAGCCTCGGCGCGATGCTCCTCTCTCTGTCGCCGTTTATCATTGCGCTGTTTCTGCTCTGGCTGATCCTCCTGCGCCCGCAGCAGAAGCGCGAGAAGGAAGCCCAGAAGATGCGCGAGAATGTCCGCGTCGGCGATGAGATCTGCACAGCCGGCGGTCTGGTCGGCATCGTGCTCGATGTCAAGGAGGACACCGTCGTGATCGAGACCGGCGGCGACCGCTCGAAGATTCGCGTGAAGAAGTGGGCGATCCACGAGAATATCACGCAGATGGAGGAGGCTGCACAGGCGGAGAAGGAGCGCAAGGCTGCGCGCCAGAAGGGCATCGCGACCGCCGCTGCCGAGGATTCCGGCAAAAAGAAAAAGGACAAGGAATAACACCAACGCCCCTGACCTTCGACGGTCGGGGGCGTTTACTTGTATGGAACAGGGTGCGGCGGGGCTCCGATTTGCAGGAATCCCGTCAAAAAAGGAATTGGTATTGTATTTCGGATCAAAGGATTGGTATTGAATATTGGAATCGGTATTGATATCGGGATTTCGGGATATACGGATAAACGGAATTGCAATGATTCGTTTCGGTTTTGGGAATCGGTATTGCATGTTCGGTCGTGTGATTGTATGCATTTGCAATGATTGCGGTTTTCGGTCTGCATATATGCGGTTTCTGTGACATATCTGTCAGTTTCGTGTCCGGTTCCGTCTTCGCTGCGATACTGCGTAAGCGGAGCATTCGGGCGTCCGTTTTTCAGTGACATAATAACACCTCGTTTCTGTGTTCGCGGAGTCCGTTGGTAAAAATCCCTCGGCGGGGTATCAGGCAGAGCACAATGATCAATCCGTCTCGGGAAAGCGACCTTTGTGCTTGCATTTGCGCGGGAGCTTTCCCTGCCCGGACTGCACGACGCGCGTGACCGGGCAGAGACCGTTCCAGTCGCCGCGGCGCTGACGGTCGACCGCGCGCCGCTGCTTCTTGCTCATTTTTTCGTAGGGTACAAAATTCTTCATTCCTCAGCACCTGCCTTGAAGTTGTAGATCGGGCGGATGACCTCGTCGATGGTGACGGTGTCTGCGATATTCTGCACAATCTCGTCCATCGGCTTATACGCCATCGGGCACTCGTCGAGCGTGCCCTGCCCGACCGAGGTCGTGTAGATGCCCTTCATCTGTTTGCGGAACTCCCAGACCGTGAAGCTCTCCTTTGCCTGCGAGCGGGACATCAGCCTGCCCGCACCGTGCGGGGCGGACTGGTTCCAGTCGTCGTTGCCCTTGCCCGTGCAGATGAGGCTGCCGTCGCGCATGTTGATCGGGATGAGCAGACGCTCTCCCAGACGCGCGGAGACCGCACCCTTGCGCAGAATCATGTGCTCGGTGTCGATATAGTTGTGGACGGTCGTGAACTGCTCCTCGACGTGCAGCTTCATGCCCTTGATGATCTCGTCCATCATGGCGCGGCGGTTGATCGCCGCAAATTCCTGCACGAGCTTCATGTCGTGCAGATAGGCGTCCGTCAGCGCGCCCTCGGTGTAGGCGAGCATCTGCGGGATGGGCTTGCGGCTGCATCGGAG
>JAEELE010000130.1 GCA_016288755.1 Oscillospiraceae bacterium | reverse complement strand
CTCGGGCAGTGCGGTCTGTCAGGGCTATGCGCTCGCGATGTGTCTGCTCGCGCGCCGGATCGGCATCGAGTGCTATCCGATCGTCAGCGACAACCTGAAGCACATGTGGAATGTCGTGAAGCTCGGCGATGACTGGTATCAGCTCGACGTGACCTTTGACGACTACGCGCCCGACATGATCGGGCATGCCGCACACGAGTATTTCCTCTGCTCCGACGCCTTCATGATGGCGGACGAGCACCATCAGGCGACCGACTGGCGCACCTTCTCGGACGGGCTCGCGATCACCTGCGATTCCGACGCCTACAGGAACGCCTTCTGGCACGACGCGATGGATTCGCTGCAGCCCATGCCCGACGGCACATGGGTCTTTGCACGCGGCAATGACCCCGACAGCGTGAAATACGCCTCCGACGTCAAGGCGGTGCTGACCAGAGCGGACTTCGATTCCGAGAGATCGCTGCTCACGGTCACGGACGGGCACTGGCTCACCGACCGCGGCTCTGTCTATACGCTCTGCTATGTCAATTCGGAGGTCTGGAATGACCGCATCTACTATCAGACCCCGGATAAGATATGGTCGGTCGATCTGAACGGCGGCGACAAGAAAACGCTCTGTACGCTGACCGCGGAGGAGAAGGCGAAGGGCAGCATCTACGGCATCCAGATCGACGAAACCGGTCTGCTGACCTATCAGATCCAGAGATATCCGAGCTATCAGGACGAAACGCTGACGATGGACGTCTCCTTCGGCACGGTGCAGCTGGAAGCGCCCGCAGAGGTGACGACCTCCGAGCCGACCGACACCACGACTACAACAACGACCGCGACCACCACGACGACAACTGAGACAACGACCACGACGACCGAAACGACCACGACCACGACGCCGACCGAGACGACCGTAACAACAACGACCACCCCCGCGCCGCCGGAGACCACGGAGACCGTCTCCGAGACGAGCGAAGACACCGCAGCGAATGTGACCTCCGATACCGCGGTCATTCTGCCGGAGCGCAATACCGATGTCAGCTCCACCTGCCTCAGCAACGACACGCAGCCTGTCTGGGACGAGGATGGGCACTACCGCGGCACCAATGCGCTGTGGAGCGTGCATCTGGAGCTTGTCACGATGCCCGAGATCGCATTCCCGGTCGAGCTGCCGGTCGATCTCAGCAGCATCAGGGTCAATCTGATCGAGGAGCGCCGCTTCAACATCTATTCCCACAATGTTTCGGGCATGCTGCAGGTCGTCGGCTACGGCTACACCGACGACACGCAGACAGAATTCTATATCGACCTGACCACCGACTACAAGGTCAACGATCAGTATGAGGGCATGCTGGAGCCGCTCCGCCTGACATTCCGCGAACAGGCGGACACCACACTGACCGACCCGACAGAGACCGCCGAGACCACAACGGAGCCGCTCAAGCCCAAGAAAGCCGGCGATGTCGATGCGAACGGCGAGGTCAATGTCGCGGATGCGGTGCTGCTCGCACGCTACTGCGCTGAGGACAAGGAAATCACCGTGTCGCCGCAGGGGCGCATCAACGCAGACTGCAACGGCGACGGCGATGTCACGGTCGAGGACAACTCTTGGATTCTGCAGCTTCTCGCAGGGCTGCTCTGATCCCGGTATAACAAGCAGAGTGCGGCAGGGTTCGCACTCTGCTTTTTTCGATGGGGAGGAAGCAGGAGGTAGGAGGACGAAAGAATATAGAATCATGGCGGAATCGCTTCGCGAAGGGATTTTAATGTGGTTTGCGCCACAAAAAACAGTTCTTTGTGATTGCCCCATTGCATTTTCGGACAGAATATGCTATACTGAATCCAACAGCGCCGGGCAGCCGGCAATTCAAGGGGGAATGACCATGAAGCACAGACGGTACGCCTTCGCGGCAGCTTTGCTCGCGGCGGCAATGCTCGCATCGGGCTGCACCAAGGGGAGCGACCCGGAGCGCAGCGTGACCGAATCCGCGGCGGAAACGGCGCAGTCCCGGGCAGAGACGACGGAATCCTCCGCGGCGCCCGAAACGACCGTCTCCGAATCGTCGGCGGACACCGAAACGACCGAAGACGCGCAGACAACTGCGCCTGAGGAATCCTCGCAGGCGGAGAGCAGCCGCACGGACGAAGAATCGTCGGCTGCACCGCGCGGGAACGGCACGGTCAAGATCCTGTGGAGTGAGCGCGGACTCGAGGCGGTCGCTGCCGACAGCGAGGACGGCTACGGCGAGGAGCTCAGAACGGGCGCGGAATATCTCGACTGGACGCTGAACAGCTTTTCGGGCACGGCGGCGGACGTCGAGGCGGATTTCAGCTATGACGGCGAACTCACGACCAACGGCATCCTGACGGTGCTGGCGTCGTCGCATGCGGACTACCCGAACGGGCTGTATCTGCGCGCGGACAATCAGGCGGATTTCCCGTATTTCCCGAAGGATACCCGCGAGCGCGGCAAATTCATCATCGAGAATGCGGCGGAGGTCTACGAGATGCTCGGGCTGGACGACCCGCCGGTCTCCTCGGAATACACGGTCGCGGTCACGGTCGCGGTCACGTCGCTGCATGTGCACTGCACCCCCGGCGGCTACGACACGGTCAAAGTGACCTCTGCGTCCAGGCGGTGAGAAAATGAGAAATGTGGAATGAGAAGTGAGAAATTGCTTCGCTTTCCGCAACATGACAAAAACAGCCGGGCTGCTCCTTTGCGGGGCAGTCCGGCTGGTTATTATACCTGTGTGCAGGAGAAGAACACGATTTTCCTTCCGTCATTCTTCTCACTTCAATTTGAGCGAAGCACTTACACACCCCAGATCAACATATATATCCACTGAATAATCCGCATGTGGTGTGTTGGTTTCAAAACTGGTGGTTGAATCGTTGTACTCTAATGTCGTGCGAAATCTGTCCAGATCATCAAGCGAATTCAGATTCTCTATTACCAATGCCGGTGTCAAAGCCTTATCCGCTGCATATGCTAGGACTTCGCTTGGTTTTAGTTCTTTTCCAAGTGTAAAAATGAATGTGACTTTTGAAAGTTCTGAAAGCGAATCCTCAATAAGACTCACTGTAATCTGTCCCTCCCAGCATTTATACAATGTTTCGTATCCGGCTGTGGTGTCGTGTCCTCTCACCTCCGTCAGCATCATTTCATCACTATCCCAAATTGCAGGTACTTTAGCATTGTACGCCGTGACAAACGACTCCCGACTCCAACGTGTATTTGCACCAGTTGCTGCCTTGCTTGTTGTCTCCGCTGCCCTGCTCGTCTCCGCCCTGCTCGATGCACTGGTCGCAGTGGTATTGCTGCGCGCGCTCCCGCCCGCGTCGCCCGAGTCAAATATCTTTGCTATCACCCCGAGCACGACGATCACGCCGCACACAACCAGTATCCAGCGCGGGATGCCCGGTTTTTTCGCGGGCTGTTCAGCGACAGCAAGCGGCGCTTCGCACGCCTTGCAGAATTCCGCATCGTCCTCATTGGTGGTTCCGCATTTCGGACAAATGATCATGATAACACTTCCTTTCATCCTATATGCTGCACACATTTTTAGTACTTATCAGTACTAATATGAACAGTATAGCACAAAAACATGGTAAAGTCAATAGTACCGAATGGTACTGCCGAAAAATCGGCAAAATTGACAATGGCGGAGGTGTGTTTTTGTGTATTTTCAACGCTTACGGGATTTGAGGGAGGACCGCGATATGAACCAGACGCAGGTCGCGGAGCTGCTGCATACCAGTCAGACCGTGTATTCACGCTATGAGCGAGGCTTTCAGACCATCCCGGTCGAGCATCTGCTGACGCTCGCCGATTATTACGGTGTATCCACGGACTATATCCTCGGAAGGACAAATCAGATGAAGATGGCAGAATAGCTGTGTGTATTTTTCACCTGTCTTTCATTGCATTTTTGCGGGAGATATGGTATACTGTTACAGAAGCATGCAGTGTGAAAGGAGAACCCGAACCATGCACAAGAAAACGCATCGCACGGCGCTTGCGCTGATGCTCTGCGCGGCAATGCTGACCGGATGCGGTACGGCAAGCAGCGCGGAGCCCGCCGGGACCTCCGCAGCGCCGTTGCCCTACGGCACAACGGTCACGGAGGTATTCACCGGAAAAAAGCTCCCCGTGCGCTATGATTACAGCTATATTTCTGAGGAAGCCGTCGACGCCGTGCTCAGCTATTACACCGCCATCCAGAACGACGACGCCGCGCTGTTCAGCGGGATGCAGTTCCCGCTCTGGAAAAACTATTTTCTCTCGCAGGTGCTCGGCGGGCAGTATACCGACGAGGATATTCTGCACAACACCCACAAGGCAATGAATGAGTATGTCGGCGGCGAGTTTGAATATGCGCTGATCGACATTACCGACAGCGTGCGCAACGACGGCTATCAGGCGTCGCAGAATATCGTGCAGATGCTCGACGACCTCTCCTCCGATCAGGGCGGCGGCGTGATCTCCGCGGACATTTCCGCGTTCTACGAGCTGACGGTCACGCGCTATCTCGCGAAAAAGGGCACCAACCAGCCCGGCGAAACTGACACGGCGCTGCTCGACGAAAGGCTCTTTGTCTTCTGCCACAAGGGGCAGTGGTATATCATCTATAACTGAGGAGGTGCGGCATGAAACGGTTTTTGACGCTCTGCTGCGCGGCGCTGCTGCTGACGGGCTGTGCGGCATCGGAATCTGCGGCACCCGAAAGCGTGACGGAGATTCCGGAGACCCTGACGGTCGAGGCGGAGGAGGGCTTTGACCAGGCCTATGCGGACTGCCTGCGCGACTATTTCGCGGCGATCGGCAGTGCGGACTACGAAGCCTACAAAAAGACGGTCTACCCGGCATATCTCGAATGCTATGCGAAGTATCTCGCGACCGAGAACGAGACCGCGGAATCCGCTTTTGATTCGCTCTGTCACCGCTTCGACGAGGACGGCTACGAGAGCTGGCGGCTGACGACGCTCACGGTCGGCGACTGTGCCAATTCCAATATCGACAACTTTTTCGAGACCTACCGGAAGTGGGGCTTCATCGACGATGCGTTTGTCACGGCTGCCAAGGCGGACGCACAGGAGATCAGGCATGTGCAGTTTTCGCTCTATGCGCTCTATGCGGGCGATGAGGAGCCCGTGTGCGTCGCGCGCGGCGTCGAGACGCTCATGCTCAGAAACGCCGACGGCATCTATGTCATCGGGTGAAAATGAGAAGTACGGAATGCCGTTCGCTTCCCGATTGAAATACAAAAACCGCACGCCTATTGCAAAGCGTGCGGTTTTTTCATGCGTTGAATCAGACAGCGGCAGGGGGCAGTTCATCGGTGACGGAACAACTCCTCACTCCTCACTCCGAACTCCTCACTTCTTCGTGATCTCTGTGCCCTGACGGGTCTCGCGAATCTCCCAGCCGAGCGCGGCGATCTCCTCGCGGAGCGCGTCTGCCTTTGCAAAATCCTTTGCCTTGCGCGCTTCCTTTCTCTGCTCGACCAGTGCGAGCACCTCCGCGGGAATCTCCTCTGCGGGCGCCTCTGCGGCAGCCTGCGCCGCCTCGATCAGTCCGAGCGCGAGCACCTTGTCCGTCTCCGCGATGACTGCCAGCTTGGTCGCGGCATCGGCGTCCGCCTTGAGCACGTCGTAGAGCACGGTGATCGCCTGTGCGGTGTTGAGGTCATTGTCCATTGCCGCCCGGAATGCGCCGAGCAGCGCCTCCTTCTTTTCCCCGTCGGGTGCGGCATCTGTGCCGAGCAGTGCCGCGATGCGCTGCACCAGCTTCTGATATGCCTGTGCGGCATTGTCGAGGTTTTCCCAGTTGAAGACCAGCAGCTTGCGATAATGCGACTGGAGGCAGAAGAAGCGGTAGACCATCGGCGAATAGCCCTTCTGCTCGAGCAGCGAGACCGTCAGAAATTCGCCCTTGGATTTGCTCATCTTGCCGCTTTCGTCGTTCAGGTGGAGCACATGGAACCAGTGCGGGCACCACGGATGCCCGAGATATGCCTCACTCTGCGCGATCTCGTTGGTGTGGTGCGGGAAGGCGTTGTCAATGCCGCCGCAGTGCAGATCGAGCGTCTCGCCGGCATATTTCATCGAGATGCACGAGCACTCGATATGCCAGCCCGGATAGCCGAGCCCCCACGGGCTTTCCCATTTCAGCTCCTGATCCTCGAACTTCGACTTGGTGAACCAGAGCACGAAATCCGCCTTGTTGCGCTTGTTTTCGTCCGCCTCGACGCCCTCGCGCACGCCGACCTCGAGGTCCTCCTCGCGGAAATCCTGAAATACATAGTATTTTTCGAGCTTGGAGGTGTCAAAGTAGACATTGCCGCCTGCGAGATAGGCATAGCCCTTTTCGATCAGCGCAGAGATCACGCGGATAAAGTCGTCGATGCAGCCGGTCGCGGGCTGAACGACCTCGGGGCGGCGGATGTGCAGCTTTTCGCAGTCGGAGAAGAACGCATCCGTGTAGAACTGCGCGATCTCCATGACGGTCTTGTGCTCGCGCTTTGCGCCCTTCAGCATTTTGTCGTCACCGGTGTCGCCGTCGGAGGTCAGATGCCCGACATCGGTGATGTTCATGATGCGCAGAACGTCATAGCCGGAGAAGCGCAGATAACGGTCGAGCACATCCTCCATGATGTAGGTGCGCAGGTTGCCGATGTGCGCGTAGTGATAGACGGTCGGACCGCAGGTATACATCTTGACGCGCCCGGGCTCGGCGGTCCTGAATTCGTCCTTTTTGCGGGTCAGCGAATTGTAGAGAAGCATCGAAAAAAACTCCCTTCCTCAGATTGCCTATATTATAGCATATTCTCCTGAAAAATGCAATGGGCGATTTCACAAAGAAGCGACCGGTGCGTAAAATGGGTGTCAAAACGGAGCCGGGCACTGCCCGGTTATAGCACATTATCCTGGAAAATGCAATGGGCGATTTCACAAAGAAGCGACCGGTGCGTAAAATGGGTGTCAAAACGGAGCCGGGCACTGCCCGGAGCGCCCAAAAAAGTTGTATTGCCTTCACTTTGGTATAACTGCCGAGAATTACTTAAACGATGCTTGTTTCGTTCGGTTTTTTGTCAAATATCACGAATATTTCTTGACATTGCGCGGCGCTCTCTGCTATAATCAAAGTGCAGGGTATGCCGTCAGATGGGGCGGCATCCAAGCGGCTTCAATATTTCGGGAGGGGATTCACATGAAAACAAAAAGATTCTCGGCAATTCTGACGGCTGCTGCAATGGCAGTCACTTCGCTCGCAGCGGTCAGCAGCATGAGCGCGCTCGCTGCCGACGGTGCAGGCGGCTACGCATGGACTGCCACCGACGGCTACCAGAAGGCGACGACCGGCGTCACCGATGCAAACGGCGCGACCACCGCGTCCTTTGAGAACGCCACCGACGGGCAGGAGGGCGAGATCGCCGGCTTCTGCACGCAGGACGGCGACGGCTGGGACTGGTCGGACTACACCGAGCTGAGCTTCACCGTCACGAACAACTGCAGTGCGGATATCAGCTTCGGGCTGGCACTGGGCACGGGCGCGGACTGGAACTGGCATCAGGCAAATTCCGGCGCGACCGTCGAGGCGGGCAAATCCAGCACGCTGACCTACTACCTCACGGGCGAGGAGTGGACCTTCGACGGCACGGTCTGTGCAGTCGCAGACCTCTATCAGGTGCACCGCATCAACATGATGGCGATGGCGGTCTACAATCAGTCGCCGGTCACGGGCTCTGTCACCGTTTCCGACCTGAAGCTCGGCGGCGGCAGCTCCGTCACGGTCGAGCCCAAGGACGGCTTCTATGTCGACGGCACTGTGCTGCGCGACGCGAACAAGAATCCGTTCATCATGCGCGGCACCAATTACGCCTACGTCTGGTACAAGCAGGACGACGCGGAAAAGGCGCTCGCCGAGATCGCAGGCTACGGCGCGAATGCCGTGCGCATCGTCCTCGCGGACGGCGACCAGTGGACGAAGGTCAGCGCGGGCGAGGTCCAGAACCTCATCAGCATCTGCGAGAAGAACAAGCTCGTCTGCATCCTCGAGCCGCATGACGCGACCGGCAAAAACGACGCCAACGCCCTCTACAACGCGGCGCGCTACTTCGCAGACGATCTCGCCGCAAAGCTCAAGGGGCACGAGAATACGACGATCATCAACATCGCGAATGAGTGGATGTCCGAGAACAACGATTCCGCATGGCAGACCGCCTATATCAACGCGGTGAAGATCATCCGCGACGCCGGGCTCAAGCACTGCATCATGTGCGATGCCGGCGGCTACGGGCAGGGCGCATCTACGATCATCAACGGCGGTAAGGCAGTCCTCGAGGCAGACCCCGAGCACAACTGCATGTTCTCCATCCACATGTACGGCACGGCAGGCGGCAGCTCCGCCACGATCAAGAACACCTTTGACAGCATGATCACCCGTCAGCTCTGCCTCTGCGTCGGCGAATTCGGCTACAAGCACTCCGACGGCGACGTCGACGAGGGCTTCATCATGCAGTATGCGCAGGAGACCGGGACCGGCTGGCTCGCATGGAGCTGGTACGGCAACGGCGGCGGGGTCGAGTATCTCGACATGAGCTCCGCGAACATCGGCGGCAGACTCTCCGCAGACTGGGGCGAGCCGGTCGTCAACGGGCAGTACGGCTGGAAGAGCACGGCAAAGACCGCAACGGTCTACACCGGCGAGCAGCCCGCAGAGACCACGACGACCACCACGACCACAACTTCAACGGAGACAACGACGACCACAACTACGACCGAAACAACCACGACCACAACCACGACCGAGACGACGACAAGCTCCGAGCTGCCGCAGACGGATGATACCTCAGCAGTGACGCCGGGCACACAGCTTGCGGGCGATGTGGACTGCTCGGGCGAGGTCAATGTCGCGGATGCGGTCATGCTGGCACGCTTCCTCGCGGAGGACACCGAGGTCAGCGTCAGTGCACAGGGCAAGGCAAATGCGAATGTCAACGGCGACAGCGACGTCTCGAGCGACGATCTGACGTTCATTCTGGAGTTCCTCGCAGGCATGCGCACGTCACTCTGATTCAGAATCCGGATAGAAAAATCGCGGCAGCTCTGAGCAAAAGGGCTGCCGCGGTTTTTTTGAGGAAGGAGGTCGAGTTAGAAGTGAGTAGTGAGTAGTGAGGAGTGGTTCCGTCACCGTCACTTCCTCTGCTGATTGCAAAAAACTGGGAGAATTGACCCACAAGAAGGCGCTTTAGCGCCGTGCGGTCACGGAAATTGGGTGAGGATACAAAACGGCTTGCGGAGCCAAAACGCCTGCCCGGGCTCCGGGCTGCCAGCGGGGGCTCCCCGCCCGGGCGCTTGCGTTTTTTGTCGGAATGTGGTATAATACCATTATAATGAATGCAAGGAGGTATCCCTATGCTGTATTTTCTCGCAATTCTCCCCGCTGCCCTGCTGCTGATCTTCATCTGGCGCAAGGACAAGATCGAAAAGGAGCCCTTCGGACTGCTCGTCAAGCTCTTCCTGCTCGGTGCGCTCTCGACGGTCTCCGCCGCGATCATCGGCATCGTCCTGACCAACTTGCTCGGCATGTTCCTGCCCGAGGAGAGCGTGCTCTACACGCTGCTCGAGAATTTCCTCGCGGTCGCACTGATCGAGGAGGGCGGAAAATATTTCGTGCTGAAAAAGGGAACATGGAATCACAACGCCTTCAACTACACCTTTGATGCGGTCGTCTATGCCGTCACGGTCTCGCTGGGCTTCGCCACGCTGGAGAACATCCTCTATCTCGCGGACGGCTCGGTGCATCTTGCGATCATGCGCGGCATCCTCTCCGTGCCGGGGCACGCGATCAACGCGGTCTTCATGGGCATGTACTACGGTCTCGGCAAGCGCTATGCCGTCGCCGGCGACACCGCCAACTCCGACAAGAATCTACGCATGGCACTGATCGTCCCGATGCTGACCCACGGCTTCTACGACTTTGTGCTGTCGATGGGCACGAACTTCTGGCTCGGCATCTTCGTGATCTATGAGATCTGCATCACGATCTTTGCGTTCCGCACGGTCAAACGGCTCTCCAACGAGGATCAGCCGATCGGTCCGGTCATCCCCCCGATGACCCCGCCTGCATTCGTCGGCACCGGATTCCCGCAGCGGAGCATGACCGGCTTCCCGCAGCAGGGGACGACCGGCTTCAGCGGTCAGTTCCCTCCGACCGGCACCGGTACGCCCGGTCAGACACCGACTGCCCCGCGCGATCCCTACGACCCGGGCAACTGGAATAAATTCTGAGCGATGGAGACACAGCTTTCCAGAACCGCCTATCTGCTCGGTGAAGCCGCGGTCGAACGCCTACGCCGCTGCCGGGTCGCGGTATTCGGAATCGGCGGGGTCGGCGGCTATGCCGTGGAGGCGCTGGCACGCAGCGGCGTCGGTGCGCTCGATCTGATCGACAGCGACCGTGTGAGCCTCTCCAATATCAACCGGCAGATCATCGCGCTGCACAGCACGGTCGGGCAATACAAGGTCGATGTCGCCGCACAGCGCGTGCGCGATATCAACCCCGAGGCGCAGGTGCGGACCTATCGCTGCTTCTACCTCCCCGAGACCGCCGCGCAGTTCGATTTTTCGCAGTATGACTATGTGATCGACGCGATCGACACAGTGAAGGGCAAGATCGGCATCGTGCTGCAGGCAAAGGAAGCCGGCGTGCCGGTGATCTCGGCGATGGGCGCGGGCAACAAGCTCGACCCGACCGCCTTCCGCGCCGCCGATATCTATGAGACAAGGGTCTGCCCGCTCGCCCGCGTGATGCGCGCAGAGCTGCGCAAACGCGGCGTGAGATCGCTCCGGGTCGTCTATTCGGAGGAGCTGCCGCGCACGCCCAAAACGACCGTGCCCGGCAAGGGTACGGCAAAGCGTCCGGTGCCGGGCTCCTGCGCCTTTGTGCCCTCTGCGATGGGGCTGGTGCTCGCGGGAGAGGTCATCCGCGCGCTCTGCGGAGAGAACTGATATGCGGCGCCGATTTTCCGGATACTCTTGACAATGATATAAAATCTATGGTATAATATTCTCGGATATTCCGAACGGGCTGACAGCGGCGTGCCGTCACGGCGATCGCTGACAACTGAAACCGAATGCATGCACACATCCAGAAGGGCAGCGCGCCTGCTCCTGCAGGTGTGTGCATTTCTGTTTTCCGGCAGCTGTTCCCCGCTCGGTACACGGACAGGAGAGCTTTGAATATGGAAAGAACAACATGGCCGGGCTGGGAGTGCGTCAGGCTGATCGGCACCGGCAGCTTCGGCAAGGTCTACGAGATTCGCCGCACGGAATACGGCAGGGAATTCAAGGCGGCACTCAAGGTCATCACGATCCCGCCCGATGACGTCAGTCTGCAGCAGGTCTACAACGAGGGCATGGGCGAGCAGGACGCCACCGAATATTTCCGCTGCTATGTGGAGGATATCGCCGCAGAATTTGCGATGATGGCAGAGCTCAAGGGGCACACGAACATCGTCTCCTATGAGGATCACATGGTGAAGGAGCGGGAGAATCAGTTCGGATGGGATATTCTCATCCGCATGGAGCTGCTGACGCCGCTGGTCGACTGGGTGCAGATCCGCCCGATGACCGAGAAGGACGTCATCCGGCTCGGCATCGACATGTGCCGTGCACTCGGGGTCTGCCACGATATGAATATCCTGCACCGGGATATCAAGCCGGAGAATATTTTTGTGAACCGCACCGGCGACTATAAGCTCGGCGACTTCGGCATCGCGAAGCAGACGGCGCATACCCTCTCCTCGCTCTCGCAGAAGGGGACCTATACCTACATGGCGCCGGAGGTCTACTTCGGAAAGCCCTACGGCAAGACTGCCGATCTCTATTCGCTCGGCACCGTGCTCTACCGCTATCTCAACGGGCAGCGGACGCCGTTTCTGCCGCAGGGCACGATCCGGTATACCGACCGCGAGGAGGCGCTCCGCCGCCGCATGAAGGGCGAGCCGATCCCGGAGCCCGCACACGGCAGCGCAATGCTCCGCGAGACCGTCCTGAAGGCGATCGCCTTCAACGCCGCAGACCGGTATCAGACCGCAGAGGAGATGCGCGAGGCACTCGAGGCATGCCTGCGGTACTGCCGGGAGCACGGCGATTCGATGGCGGAAAGCAAGGCGCCGGAGCAGGCACAGTCCGCGCTGACGGAGGACGCCGACGCGACCGTGATGCAGAAGGACCGCTCCGTTCTGCCCTTTGATGCGCCGCAGGAGAATGCGGAGGAGGACCCTGATACCACATGCATTCCGGAGCAGGAGGACAGTGCGCCGAAGCCTGCGGAGATCGTTGAGAATCTGCTGAGTTCGTCGCGGCCTGTCGACCTGCCGCCGTATGAGAAATCGGCGCAGTCCGCGGAACAGCCTGCGCAGGAGCCGGAAATTCCGCCGGAAGCGCAGCCTGCGGATGAGACGCCCGAACCCGTCTCGGAGCCCGCTGAACCTCAGAGCCCCAGAAAAAAACTGCTTCTGCCCGCTGCGATCGGCGGCGCGGTGCTGCTCGTCGGTCTCGTCATCGCCGGGATCGCGCTGCACAGCCGCTCCAAGCCCGTTACCGTCAGCAGCACCGGCACGGACAGCGCACCGGTCTCTGAGGCGGAGAGCCAACAGAACGACGCTTCGTCAGACGTGAGCAGCAGCCGCGCCGAGGCATCCTCGTCAAAGGCGTCCTCCTCGTCTGAGGCAAAGAGCGAAAGCTCCGCGCAGCAGAGCAAAGCGGACGGGCTCAGGACCGACGACCTCTGCGGCATCCGCCTGCTCGTCTTCGTCAGCGGTGACAAGGCATCCGGTGCAGTCGGCACCCTCGGCGGCGGCGACGTCAGGGACGGCTTGAAATGGGAGCTGATCCCGGAGGACGGCAAGCTCAGAGACACCGGCTACGACGCCGACGGGCAGGAGGAAATCCGGGTCTCCGACGCCGGCATCCCGAATCACTATTATGTCGATTATATCCGGAAGGAGCCGCTCTTCGGCGGCGGCGCGCAGAGCCCGGAAATCTGGGTGACGGTCGATGATATGTCTGCACAGATCGCCGATGTCTCGTTCCTCGGCGCAGACGGCGGAACGGTCGAATTCGAGCTCGGCTCCGAGCGGACGGAAACCGGCAGTGACGGCGCCAAGACCTTCTTCATGGTGCTGCAGAAGCGCTTTTGACCGACAGTGCAGCCGTCACAGACAGGAGTGCATATATGGCAAGAAATACATGGCCGGGCTGGGAATGCGTGCGGCTTCTCGGCGCAGGCAGCTTCGGCAAGGTGTATGAGATTCGCCGCACGGAATTCGGCAGGGAATTCAGCGCGGCGCTCAAGGTCATCACCGTCCCGCCCGACGATTCCAGCCTGCAGCAGGCATACAGCGAGGGCATGGACAAGGAGAGCATCACGGCGTATTTCCGCAGCTATGTGGAGGATATCACCGCGGAATTCGCGATGATGGCAGAGCTCAAGGGGCACACGAATATCGTCTCCTATGAGGATCACATGGTGCAGGAGCTGGAGGGGCAGTTCGGCTGGGAAATTCTCATCCGCATGGAGCTGCTGACCCCGCTGCTCGACTGGATCAAGGTCCACCCGCTGACGGAGACAGACGTCATCCGGCTCGGCATCGACATGTGCCGTGCGCTCGAGGTCTGTCATATGCAGAATATCCTGCACCGCGATATCAAGCCGGAGAACATCTTTCTCAACCGGCTCGGCGACTACAAGCTCGGCGATTTCGGCATCGCCAAGCAGACCGAGAGGACCCTCTCCGCGCTCTCGCAGAAGGGGACCTATACCTACATGGCGCCGGAGGTCTACCTCGGCAAGCCCTACGGCAAAGGCGCCGACCTCTATTCGCTCGGCACCGTGCTCTACCGCTTTCTCAACGGGCAGCGGACGCCGTTTCTGCCGCAGGGCACGATCAGATATGCCGACCGGGAGGAGGCGCTCCGCCGCCGCATGAGCGGAGAAGCGGTCCCGCCGCCGCTCGCCGGAAGTGACATGCTCCGGGAAGCCGTCCTCAAGGCGATCGCCTTTGAGCGCGCCGACCGCTTTGAAAACGCTTCAGAGATGCGCGCCGCGCTCGAGGCTTGTCTGGAATACTGCAGTGCACACGGCGATTCCCTCGCCGATCATCCGTCCGATCTGACTTCCAGGCAGCCGTCGGAGGATTCCGTCACTGTCCCGGAGCAGACCCCGATGCCGCTGCCGGAGAATTCGGTGACCATCCCGGAGCAGACCCCAAAGCTGCCGGATTCCGAGACCGAGCCGAAGCAGGCTGAGCCGCCCGCACCGGAGAACGCGGCAGATTCTGAGCCGACCCCGAAGCCCGCACCGGCGGAGGCTGTCCGTCAGCCCGCGGAGCCGCCAAAAAAGAAGAAATGGCTCATGCCCGCTGTGAT
>JAEELE010000129.1 GCA_016288755.1 Oscillospiraceae bacterium | reverse complement strand
CAGTACAAGATGAAGGACTGGGCGTTCAACCGCCAGAGATACTGGGGCGAGCCGATCCCGCTGGTGCACTGCCCGCAGTGCGGCATTGTCGCGGTGCCCTATGAGGAGCTGCCGCTCAGACTGCCGCCGGTCGAGAACTTTGAGCCCGGCACCGACGGCGAGAGCCCGCTGGCAAAGCTCGATTCCTTTGTCAACTGCAAGTGCCCCAAGTGCGGCGGCGCGGCAAAGCGCGAGACCGATACCATGCCGCAGTGGGCAGGCTCCTCGTGGTATTTCCTGCGCTACTGCGACCCGCACAACCCCGACGCGCTCGCCTCGATGGATGCGCTGAAATACTGGATGCCGGTCGACTGGTACAACGGCGGCATGGAGCATGTCACCCGCCACATGATCTACTCCCGCTTCTGGCACAAATTCCTCTACGATATCGGCGCCGTGCCGACCTCCGAGCCCTATGCCAAGCGCACCGCGCAGGGTCTGATCCTCGGTCCGGACGGCGACAAGATGTCGAAGTCGAAGGGCAATGTCATCGACCCGAACGACGTCGTTGACCAGTACGGCGCGGACGTGCTGCGCCTCTATGTGCTCTTCATGGGCGACTACGAGAAGGCAGCGCCGTGGAGCGAGACCAGTGTCCGCGGCTGCAAGCGCTTCATCGACCGCATCTGGGCAATGCAGGATTCCGTCATTGACGGCGACGGCTACCGCCCCGAAATGCAGACGCTCATGCACAAGACGATCCGCAAGGTCTCTGAGGATATCGAGACGCTGAAATTCAACACCGCGATCGCCGCGATGATGACGCTGGTCAACGAGCTCTCCGCGTCCGGCAGCATCACGAAGGGCGAATACCGCACGCTGCTGATTCTGCTCTATCCGTTTGCGCCGCACATCACCGAGGAGCTCTTTGAGACGCTCGGGTTCGGCATTCTCGACGAGCAGGCATGGGTGGAATTTGACCCCGCGCTGTGCGTCGACGCGCAGGTCGAGATCGTCGTGCAGATCAACGGCAAGATCAAGGCAAAGCTGATGATCCCGCAGGGCGCCGAAGCCGAGACGGTCATCCCGATGGCGCTTGCCGATGAGAAGGTGCAGGAGGCAATCGCAGGCAAGACGCTCCGCAAGCAGATTTATATACAAAACAAGCTGGTGAATTTTGTAGCAAACTAACGAAAGCAAAATGATTCACACAGCATTTGCAAAATTTGCTTGACAAAAATCGGATTCTGTGATACAATATAAGAGCAAACAAATTACGCTATGCGGAGAAGTCCGGATACCGGGCACTCTGGAATAGATAGCCTCTGTCGTTGGACAAAGGGAGGGAAAAAATTCGTGGCAGAAGTACGCGTTGGTAAGACCGAGTCTCTGGACGCTGCACTCAAGCGCTTCAAGCGCTCCTGTGCAAAGGACGGCGTGATCGCTGAGGTCCGTAAGCGTGAGCACTATGAGAAGCCTTCCGTCAAGCGCAAGAAGAAGTCGGAAGCTGCTCGCAAGCGCAAGTTCTGATCTCGTCCGGGGATGCTCGCCGTTTTGATGCAGTGCATCATACGCGCCGCGCAAAAAAGCGAAGCTCATTTGTCCCGACAGGTGCGGGAAGTGACGAAAACAGAAAGCAAAGGCATCGCGTTTTGACGCGGTGCCTTTTCTTTGCGAAGGGAGAAGGGAGAAATGAGAAGTGAGAAATGAGAAGTGAGAAATGGTTCCGTCACCTTTACGAAAGGGAGGAGGGAGGAGGTAGGAGGGAGGAGGTCAAGTTAGGAGTGAGAAGTGAGGGGTGAGGAGTGGTTCCGTCTTTTTCGCTTCATCTGCTGATTAAGAACAATTTGGGGAGTATCGCGCCACAAGAAGGCGCGAACAGCGCCGTGTGTTGTGCATAATTGGGAGGCTCCGCGAAAAGGTCTCCGGAGGGAAATGCCAGCGCGGGCTCCGCGCCGCGCCAGCGCCGGCAATTACGCGATTGGGTGAGGATGCAAAACGGCTCGCGGAGCCAAAACGCCCGCGGGGGCTGCCCCGCCGCTTGCTTTTTTTGGGGTTCTGTGATATAATACCGTTATCGCATGAATATGGAATGTATAATTGCGCGGAATACCTCCTACCTTCTCCCTCCTACCTCCTCCCTGCTACCTCCTACCTCCGCCCTCCTACCTCCTGCTCCCTCCTGCCTTCTGCTTTCTGCCGCGCATTTGACTTGAACCCGAAAGGAACTGATATGCTCTATCCGATTGTGATCCTGCTGCTGCTGTGCTGCTCGTCGCTCTTCTCTGCCTGCGAAACAGCCTACTCCAGCGTCAATAAGATTCGCCTGAAAAGCGCTGCGCTGCAGGGCGACAAAGCCGCCGCGCGCGCACTTTCCATTGCCGAATCGTTCGACAAGGCACTCACTGCCATTCTCATCGGCAACAACCTCGTCAACATCATCTCCGCCTCGCTCGGCACCATCCTCTTCACAAAATGGTTCGGTGCGGGCGGCGTCGGCATCTCCTCGGTCGCCATGACCGTGCTTGTGCTGATCTTCGGCGAGATCCTTCCCAAATCCTACGCAAAATCCCATGCGGAAAAGCTCGCGCGCGCCTTCTCGGCACCCCTCAGCGGGCTGATCTGGCTGCTCACGCCGCTGATCTTCCTGTTCAATCAGCTCGCAAGGCTGGTGCAGGCGAAGGACGGTGAGCCGACCGTCACCGAGGATGAACTCAAGGTCATTGTCGAGCAGATCGAGGAGGAGGGCGTGCTCGAGGAGCAGGAGAGCGATCTGGTCCGCTCGGCGCTCGAATTCGACGAGATTTCGGTCAATGAGGTGCTCGTCCCGCGCGTCAATGTCACGGCGATCGCGCAGGACACCGAGATCGCCGAGATCAAGCGCATTTTCCTCACCGAGCGCTATTCGCGCCTGCCTGTTTACGATGGCACGCTCGACGATATCGTCGGGTTCATCACCGAGAAGGACTTCTTCTCGCTGCTGGAGACCGGTGCGACCGGCATCGGGCAGATCACGCAGCAGATTCTGCGCCTGCCCGAATTTGCACGCATCAGCGAGGCTTTGCGGCAGATGCAGCGCTCCAAATCGCATATCGCGGTGGTCATGGATCAGCACGGCGGCACCAAGGGCATCGTCACGCTCGAGGATATCATCGAGGAGCTGGTCGGCGAAATCTACGACGAGGCAGACGAGGTCGTGCCCATGCTGACAAAGCTCGGCGAGGGCGTCTACGCGGTGTCGGGCGAGCTGAGCATCTCCGATCTCTGCGACCGGCTCGGGCTCGACGACCCGCACATCGAGACGGAATGTACATCGGTCGGCGGCTGGCTGACCGAGCTGGCGGGGCACATCCCGGCGGTCGGCGAGACCGTTTCGGGCGACTGGTTCACGATGACCGTCATGCAGATGCATGAGCAGCGCATCGACAAGGTGCGGTTTGCGCTGAAAACCCCTGAGAACGCAGAAGCTGAATGAGAGGGCACGGCAGGCTGTAGAAAAAGGTGTCTCCGACGGATGATATTGGGGGCGCTGCCCCCAAACCCCCGCTCAAGGGCTGCTAGCCCTTGAGAATCCCATTATGGTGAAATCAACGTATCAGCGTGAAAATCTTACAAAATGGGATTCCAAAGGGATAGTATCCCTTTGGCAGGGGTGTGGGGACGGAGTCCCCACGAAAATGTGCCGCAGGCACATCAAAAGCACTTTACCGACAAACTGATGAGAGGGAGCGGCAGGCTCCCTCTCATTGTTGCTATCGCTCCATATAGTATTTCAGCACTGCGCGGAGCCGGATGCGGGCGCGCTTGAGTGTCCGCGAGACCGTCGCAGTGTTCACGCCGTTGGCTTCTGCAATCTGCCGCATGGTCCGGCGCTGACGGTAATACGCCTCGAGGTAGCGCCGCTGGGTCGGCGTGAGCACCTCCGCCCAGCATTTCTTCATTGCCCGCAGCACGCGCCGCCCCATGTCGGGCTGCTCGGCGAACTGCTGCTCGGCTTCTGCGGAGAGCCGCCCGATCAGTTCGGGGTCAAATTCCAGCGCGGTCGGGTGCACGCGCCGCAGTCTCCTGCCGTCGCCCATCAGGAGCGTGCCTCTCTGTCCGCATAGAAGCGGATACTGTCCATTGCGTCGAGCATGTCCTCGTATTCGTCGCGCAGCATGCGGATGCGCTTTTCCAGCTCGCGCGCACGGTCGGGCTGTGCACTGTACGCCGCGAGCTGTCTGAGCTCCGTTTTCAGAGCGTTCTGCCGCACGAGCAGCTTGTCCGCCGCAGCACGGTAGTCCCGGAGCATGCGGCTGTAGACACGGTTGTTTCCGGTTTTGCGCTGATTCTCTGTCATGAGACAGTACCTCCCTATCTGTGTATGTTCTGATTTTGAACGTATGTTCTTTGCCGCGGGGGAAAAGACTGCGCCCGGGCGGTCGGGCACAGTCTGTCACGGTTCGGAACATGTGTTCTGATTCTATTATAGCAGATTCGGGCGGACTTGTCAAGTGAAATTTTGGAAGAAAGCGCGGGGGAATATCGGAAAAGCACGCAGATACGCGATTTTGCATGCGAAAAAATCTGTACGCGGCGCTCAGCGATACCCCCGCCGAATCCATGCGGTGCAGGCATCGAACCACGGCGCGCAGGTCGGGTTGATATGCCAGTCGCCCATCGCGGTCGTCTCGTCGCAGAGCGAGAGCCCGTGCGCCCCGTGCGGATAGATATGCGCCTCGAACGGGATCGCCTGCGCCGCCAGCGCCTGCATGTAAAGCAGCGAATTCTGCACGGGCACGCAGTTGTCGTCGCTCGTGTGCCAGAGGAAGCAGGGCGGCGTGTCCGCATTCACCTGCTTTTCCAGCGAGACCGCATCGGCGCGGGGATTGTCGTATTGCTCCGCGTCCGCGCTGCCGATGAGATTTGCGATCGAGCCGCGGTGCGCGTGCTCTCCGGCAGAGATCACCGGATAGCAGAGGATCTGCGCGTTCGGGCGGCAGACCGACGTGTCCGCGAAGAGCCCGCTGACGGGTTTGCGGTTCCAGTAGTCTGCGAGGCTGCCCGCGAGATGCGCCCCCGCGGAGAAGCCGATCACCGCGATGCGTTCCGGATCGACCTCGTATTCCGCGGCATGTCCGCGCACATGGGCGACCGCCGCCGCCAGCTCCAGCAGCGCCCCGGGGAAGGGGCTGCGGCAGGTGTAATAGAGCACGAACGCCTGCACGCCGCATCCGGCAAAGCGCATCGCGACCGGGATCGCCTCGCGCTCCGAGCAGTAGTCATAGCCGCCGCCCGGGCAGATGATCACTGCCGGGCGCTTTTTTTCGCCGATCTCCTCCGCGGCGGGCAGGCAGACGGGCACGAGATGCGCCGGATAATCCGGCAGGGGCAGACCGAGGTCTGCGTAAGGGATGATGATATCGACTGTTTCCATGGGAACCTCCTGTTTCTGCGGCATTCTCGCCGGTATTCAGCCATATTATAATACAGCGGACGGCAAATGTCAAGCCGCAATTTGTTTTGAAAATGAACATAAGCTGTTTTCATCTGAATTCAGACTGTTTTCTCCGTATCTGCGCGATTCTGATGAATCCGGGCGCATTTCCGGCGGATATACCCGCACCCGTGAAAAACGGTGAAATCCGCAGGAATCCGGAGCATTCTGCCGATATCTGCAAATCATATTTCCGACCCGGACTTATCGTGCGTTGCGAACTGCGCCGAAAAACAGTATAATAGAACCATGATCACCCGCAGGGGGGTCCAGACAGATACATAGATTGGAGGAACTGATCATGAAGTACACAAATCCGCAGGTCATCGCACGCAATCGGGATTACGGCACAATGGATTTCTACGTCACGGCAGGCGGCAGCGAGTATTTCCTCTTCCGCACGTCCTATTTCTCCAAAGGCATCTTCGCGGAATACGCGGCGGGATGTCCGCTGCGCGAGGTCTTCCGCAAGACCTGCAGTGTGCGGAAGAGCCGGCTCCGCGCGCACATTCTGCGCAATGTCCGCGCGCTGGAGGCAGACCTCGGGATCGAGCTGCTCGACCGACCCAGACACGGCAGGCACCTGCACCCGAAGCGCGGGCGGCGCGGAGCCCGCGCATGGCTCGACGCCGCCTGAGGCATCGGGCGTTCGCACGGGACGCTGCTGCCGTTCTGTGCACCGTTTCACCGCCGAGGCGGGAGGGATTTGCCCTCCCGCCTTTTTATGCAGGAAACACAGTTTTCATGAATTGCTTCTTGACATTTTATAGGAAATGTGTTATACTAATATTGGTATGTTTTGACAACCCCGCCCGAATCGCTGCAAGCCCCCGAAAGAGAGGTGCATTTTCTATGGAACAGGCTGGGAAAACAATTCTGCGCTGGCTCGGTCTCGATAAGCAAAGCGACTATGTGCGCCGCTATTTCTATCTGGAAAACATGCGCGCGAGCATCTATATGTCCGTCGTCGTCATCGTGCTCGAGGTCTGGATGATCTTCCGCATGATCCGCACCGTGACCGTCCAGCACATCACCGGCGACGCCCTGCTGAGCATCGGCGACCGCTATTTCTCCAACTATTTCGTGCTGCTGAGTGCCGGCATTCTCATGCTGCTCTACGCGCTCCGCTCGACCCGCGGCTGGACAAATCCCCGCTGGGTCAGCATCGCCGTGATCGTGTTCTGCATCGGCGTGTGCATCTATGAGCTGTGGTACATCGTCACGCGCGACCCCGTAAAGCTCTCGTTCAACATCATCTACAACGCTCTGGTCGTCACGGCGGCGAGCCTGCTGATGATCCTCTTCTCGGTCGTGCTGCTGCGCAACAACGGCGACCGCAAGTGGCAGAGCATGTTCATGCTCTATCTGTTCTCGTTCGTCTGCATCAATTTCGGCATGACGCTCTCGGTCAACGCCTATTCAAAAGGCGAGCAGATCCTCACCTTCCTCACGATGGAGCTCTATGTGGTCTGCCTGCTGACATGGCGCCCGATCGTCGGCTTCACGGTGCTGACCGTGTCCTACCTGATCTTCTTCGGCGAGCTCAACGCGCTGGTGCCCGTCAACAGCCCTGACGGTCTGCCCGGCATCACCGAGAGCACGATGATCAACGGCTTCACCATGTGGCTTTCGACGCTGCTCTTCTGCATCTCCAATTACAGTAAGACCCGCTCGCAGGCGCTCAAGGACGAGAATCTCGAGCAGATCAACGCACATCTCAGCGAAATCTCCGTCAAGGACGAGCTGACCGGCATCCACAATATGTTCTATTTCCGCACCGAGGCGGAAAAGCTGCTCAACTATGTCACCACCGACCGCGAAAATGCCGTCTACCTCTTCCTCGACCTCGAAAACTTCAAATCCTACAACGAAAAATACGGCTTCCACGAGGGCAACGCGCTGCTGTGCCGGATCGCCGATACCATTCAGAAGGCGTTCAAGGGCTCACTGGTCTCGCGCTTCTCAGACGACCACTTTGTCGTGCTGACGAAAAAGGAGGGCTGCGAGGCGATCGTCGCGCAGATCTCCGAGGAGATCCGAAAAAATCAGCGGGAGGTGCAGCTTTCGCTCAAGTGCGGCGCCTATCAGCCCGGCGAGGGTGAGACCGACCCGAGTCTCGCCTGCGACCGCGCCCGCTTCGCCTGCAACAGCATCAAGAAGCACTATGACCGCAGCTTCCGCTATTATGATAAGTCGATGGAGGATCAGTTCTCGCTGAAGACCTACATTGTCAACCACATCGACTCGGCGATCGAGAACGGCGATATCAGGGTCTACTATCAGCCGGTCGTCTCGACCAAGACCGGACAGATCTGCGGGCTTGAGGCGCTTGCGCGCTGGAATGACCCGACACACGGTCTGCTGCCGCCCGGCGCGTTCATCAGCATCCTTGAGGAGCACCGCCAGATTCACAAGCTCGACCGCTGCATCGTCGAGCAGGTCTGCCGCGATTACCGCGACGCCTGCGATCGTCATGAGCCTTTTGCGCCGGTCTCGATCAATTTCTCGCGGCTGGATTTCGAGCTCTGCGATATTATCGGGTATCTCAACGAAATGTCGAAGCGCTACGGTGTTCCGAAGCATTATCTCGACATCGAGATCACCGAGAGTGCGCTCTCGGACGAAAAGAGCTTCCTGCCCGGCGCGATCCAGAATCTGCGCGAAATGGGCTATCATGTCTGGCTCGACGATTTCGGCAGCGGCTATTCCTCGCTGAACGTGCTCAAGGATTACCAGTTTGACGTTCTGAAGATCGACATGAAATTCCTCGCGGGCTTCGGGAAGAACGAAAAGACCATGCCGATCCTCAACAACATCATCGACCTGACCAAGCAGCTCAAAATGGTCTCGCTGACAGAGGGCGTCGAGACACAGGAGCAGTACCGGTTCCTGCAGTCGATCGGCTGCGACCGCGCACAGGGCTACCTCTTCGGCAAGCCCGCAACGCTGGAGAACCTCCGCGCACGCATCCGTGCCGGAGAGATCACCGTGTCGCCGGAATATCTGACCGGCGAGCAAACCGCATAACAAAAAGAGCACCCGAATCCGAACGGGTGCTTTTTTTTCGTGCCTGCGGTATATTTCTGTGGGGACGCTGTCCCTTTGGAATCCCATTTTATGCTATTCCATCATAATGGGATTCTTAAGGGGCAGCGCCCTCAATATCAATCCGTCGGAGACACCTTGTTCTTCCGGTCAGACCTGCATGCGGCGCATGAAGGCGGCGTAGATACGCTCGTCGATCTCGAGCAGCGACAGCTTGCGGTCGGCGAATTTCACCGCAATCGTGTAGATGCCCTTTTTCTGCATCTCCTCGGAGGCGTGGAGCCGCATGCGCAGCAGACTGCCCGGGTCGAGCGCGCCGACCAGCAGCAGCGAATTGCCCGCCCGAATCTTCTCGTCGGTCATCACTTCAAAGCGCTGAACCGTCTCGGGCGTGAGAAAAATATCCTCTATCTTCTTCATTGTCCCGGAGATATAGGCAAGAGAAGCCGACATCCGGAACACCCGGCAGCCGAGATAATCCCCGGCGATCACGGCGTTTTTCGCAGTTGCCATTTGATTTCAGCCCCCTTTTGCTTGATTGCGCACTGCGTCGATAGTCATATTATACCATTTTGAAACCGAATTGTCAAGCATCTCCGTGGATTCCGATAGCTGCCCGCAAAAAAAGGGCGCCTGCCGCGCTCCGAAGCTGCCGCGGCACCGCTGTGACCTCTGCCGCTTTCTGACCCCCTTTGCGCCGTGGGGCTGCTGCAGCACAGATACGACAAATTCCGCGGCATCGGCGCATATTGAGGTATCGCGCTCGCAGCACAGTGATCGCCGAGTCAGGAGTTTGCAGTGAGGAGTGAGGAGTTGTTCCGTTATTTTTAGTCCTTGCGAATTCTGACCGGTCGTGTGGGAAACATCCACAAACAATCAGCCGTCTCCGTGAACGATGCGCGGAGGCGGTTTTTGTCGGCATTCTGCACAATCCGTCACGCCGCGATTTGTGCGATTCGCTGATTTGCGGCGGCGGGCGAATCCTTTGCAGAGCAATTCCGGTCTGTGCTTTTGAAGGGCAAAACCGCCCGGAAACTGAAACCAACGGAGAGGAGAATGATTATGAAAAAGCTGATTTCTGTGCTGCTTGCCGCAGCGATGACCGTCTCTGCAATGAGCGTGAGCGCGTTTGCAGAGGGTGACGAACGTGATGTGCTGCTTGGGAAGGAGTGGCGCGATCAACTCAATCCGTACCCCGTCTATTCGCTCGGAGAAGACCCTGCTCTCTATCATAAGGGCGACGTGAACATGGACGGTGCAGTCGATGCAAAGGATGTTCTGCTCGTTATACAGGAAACGAATACCTATTCTGTGATCTGGCTCGGGCATATCCTCGACGAGAACCAGCGGGAAAAGGCAGATGTGTGCGAGCATATCTTCGGGAAGTATCACCCCGACCCGATCGACACCGGCGATGCGACACTGATTCTGATATACTCGAGCTATCAGCTTGTCGGCGGGGAAATGGATGCCGAAGCGTTCTTTGCCGCATGGAACGCCGGCGAAACGATCACCGCATAAGCCCGGAGCCCGGGCTGGCGATTTGGCTCCGCGAGCCGTTTGGCATCCTCACCCATTAAGCGTTGATGCACGGCGCTGGCGCGCCTTCTCAGGGGGCGATGCGCCCCGTGCTTCTCCAAATCAGCCGCAGCAGTGAAGTGCGGAAACATTTCTCACTTCTCATTTCTCATTTCTCATTCACCTGCTCCCTCCTCCCTCCTACCTCCTACCTGCGCCCAAACACTGGGAGCATCGCGTCACAGAAGGCGCGAACAGCGCCGTGCAATCACGCAAATTGGGAGGCTCCGCGAAAATGTGCCCGGAGGGAATCGCCCGCGCGGGCTCCGCGCCTTAAGGTTATTTTTAGGTTTGGGGGGTATAATGGGGGGAGAAAGGGAGTGAGCGCATGTGTGAAATTCTGATCGTAGAGGCACAGAAGGCAGCTGCATCGGCGCTGGCGGAGCGGCTCCGCACGGACGGCATGCAGCCGGTCATCGCGTCCGGCGGCACAGAGGCGCTCTGTATGCTCGATCAGCCGCGGTTCGACGCCATTCTGCTCAACCGCACACTGCCCGAT
>JAEELE010000128.1 GCA_016288755.1 Oscillospiraceae bacterium | reverse complement strand
TTTCGGAAGCGCCAGAAATGCAGCCGAAAGAAACTGCATGTTGTTCAAGAGACAACACTCCTTATGAAGTCAGTGATTACATCTGCGGCAGGCTCTCAAGCGACTTTGCGAGCTCCTCGTCGGTCGGGATGTAGTCCTGCATCTCGCCGTCGTTGAACTTCTGGTAGCCGTAGAGGTCGAAATAGCCGGTGCCGGTCAGACCGAACACGATGGTCTTCTCCTCGCCGGTCTCCTTGCAGCGCATTGCCTCGTCGATCGCCGCCTTGATGGCATGCGAGCTCTCCGGTGCCGGCAGGATGCCCTCGATCCGCGCAAACTGCTCGGCAGCCGCGAAGACCTCGGTCTGTCTGTAGGAAACCGCGTCGAGAATGCCCTGATCGCGCAGTGCGGAGAGCGTCGAGCTCATGCCGTGATAGCGCAGACCGCCGGCGTGGTTCGGTGCCGGAATGTAGTTGGAGCCGATGGTGTACATCTTCGCGAGCGGGCAGATCTTGCCGGTGTCGCAGAAGTCATAGGCATAGGTGCCGCGGGTGAGGCTCGGGCAGGATGCCGGCTCGACCGCGACGAACTTGTACTTTGCCTCGCCGCGGAGCTGCTCGCCGACGAACGGTGCGATCAGACCGCCGAGGTTGGAGCCGCCGCCTGCGCAGCCGATGATGACATCCGCCTTGATGCCGTACTTGTCCAGCGCCGTCTTGGTCTCGAGACCGATGACCGACTGGTGCAGCAGCACCTGATTGAGCACGGAGCCGAGCACATAGCGGTAGCCCTCATGGCTCACGGCATATTCCACAGCCTCAGAAATCGCGCAGCCGAGCGAGCCGCCGGTGCCGGGATGCTCCGCGAGAATCTTTTTGCCGACCTCGGTCGTATCGGAGGGCGACGGAATGACGCCTGCGCCGTAGGTGCGCATGACCTCTCTGCGGAAGGGCTTCTGCTCATAGCTGACCTTGACCATGTAGACGCGGCAGTCGAGGTCGAAATAGGAGCACGCCATCGAAAGCGCGGTGCCCCACTGACCTGCGCCGGTCTCGGTGGTGACGCCCTTCAGACCCTGCTTCTTCGCGTAGTAAGCCTGTGCGATCGCGGAATTGAGCTTGTGGCTGCCCGAGGTGTTGTTGCCCTCGAACTTGTAGTAGATTTTCGCGGGGGTGCCGAGCTTCTGCTCGAGGCAGTAGGCGCGCACCAGCGGAGACGGACGGTACATCTTGTAGAAGCTGCGGATCTCCTCGGGAATCGGGATCAGCGCGTCGGTGTTGTTGAGCTCCTGCTCTGCCAGCTCGCGGCAGAAGACCGCGGACAGCTCGTCGACGGAGGCGGGCTGATGCGTCGCGGGATTGAGCAGCGGCGCGGGCTTTTCCTTCATGTCGGCGCGGAAGTTATACCAAGCGGTCGGCATTTCCGATTCTTCGAGATAGATCTTGTAGGGGATTTCGTTTGCCATAGGGATGCACTCCTTTTTCAGTTGATTTGAGATTCCGGGCTGTCAGTCTGATACAGTCTGGTTTATTATACCATATTTTCAGTGGCGTGTCAAGCGCAATTTGTCGGAATGCACACATATTTGTGAGAAGCGGGAAATGCGGGCGCGGCAGGAGAGGCGACTGCGCAATTCTTTCCGGCATCTGATTTCTCGCGGCGCTTTTTCCTTGACAGATTCTGCGATTCGTGGTATACTATATCTGAATAGGCTGATACCGGCGATACACCGCCGCGTCTGCGCCCGGAAGCTGTGAATCCCGTGCAGATGCGCAAAAAATCTGATGCAACGGAGGTCGGCTTCGTTTATGACACTGACCGGTCCTGTTTTTCTGTTTCTGTTTCTGCCCGCAGTCTTCTGCCTGCACCTGCTCATTCCGGAGAGATATACCCTCGCCCGGAATATCCTGCTGCTGACGGCAAGCCTGCTGTTTCTGGGCTTCGGCGACCCGCTTTCGCTGCTGCTGATGCTCTTCACCGCACTGTGGAGCTGGGGTGCCGCATGGCTCATGCGCAATCAGCTCAGGCATCGCGCGCTCTTCTGTGCAGGCGGCGTGCTCGGCTGTCTGCTGCCCCTGCTCGTCTTCCGCTATGCCGATTTCTTTACGGCATCGGTCAATGACCTCGCGGGGACGGCTTGGAGGCTCCCCGGGCTGCATCTGCCGCTCGGCATCGCGTTTTTCACGCTGCAGGGCATCTCCTATGTCAGCGACGTCTACCGCTGCAAGGCGGAGGCGCAGAAGCATTTTTACCGGGTGCTGCTCTGGCTCTCGTTCTTCCCGCAGCTGATCTCGGGACCCGTCGTGCGCTGGACGGAGGTTGGCAGGGCGATCGACACCCGCAGCGTGACCGCCGGGGGCGTCGCAAAGGGTCTGCGGCGGATGACCGTCGGGCTCGCGAAAAAGCTGCTGCTGGCAGATACCCTCGCGGCGGCGGTCGATGCGGCATTCTCGGCAGGCGATACGCTCGCGCTGCCGCTGGCATGGCTCGGCGCGCTCTGCTTCATGCTGCAGATCTATTTTGACCTTTCCGGCTGCTGCGATATGGCAGTCGGGCTCGGTCTGATGTTCGGCTTCACACTGCCCGAGAGCTTTGACTGCCCCTATGCGGCAGGCTCGGTCAGCGGCATGTGGAAGCGCTGGCAGATCACGGTTTCCGCATGGTTCCGCGATTATGTCTACATCCCGCTGGGCGGCAGCCGCAAAGGAAAGCTCCGCGCCCTGCTGCACAAATGGGTCGTCTGGCTCTGTGCGGGTCTGTGGTACAGCGCAAGC
Source organism: Oscillospiraceae bacterium (assembly GCA_016288755.1). Classification (GTDB taxonomy): domain Bacteria; phylum Bacillota; class Clostridia; order Oscillospirales; family Ruminococcaceae; genus Firm-04. The sequence goes on along the minus strand of JAEELE010000128.1, from coordinate 19,494 downwards.
TGGTGCGGACTGCTCGGCGGCATCTTCAGCGGCTTTGTCATGACGCTGGAATCGCTGCACAGCGTCGGCAGAAAGCGCCGCAAAAAGCGCAGAATCCACTGGTATCAGCATGTGTATACATGGCTGTTTGCGATGCTCTGCTTCGTGCTGCTGCGCGCGGAGCATCTCGCCGCTGCCCTGCAGTATTACCGGGCAATGTTCACGCCGCTTCATCTCACGCGCACGGACCTTTCGGTCTGCACGCAGCAGCTGACGCCTGCCGTCATCGGTGCGGCCGTGCTGAGCTTCCTGCTGGCACAGCCCTTCCCGAAGGCGATCGCGGAGAAGCTCTCGGCACGCTTCCCGCGCTTTTCGGAGCTCACGGGTTCGCTGCTGACGCTCGGGCTGCTCGTGCTCTGTATGCTGTCGCTCGGCGGTGCCGTTCATCCGCAGAGCTTCTTCTGGCGGTTCTGAGGGGGGTGCGCACATGGATATGAAACGGACACTCCGCATCGCTTATGCGGCAATCGTGCTCGGCGCACTGGCGGTGCCGGCACTGACGATGCCCTTTCAGAAGCCCGCAGATACGGAGAATTTATCACCCGCACCGACGCTGAAGGCAGCGGACGGCGGGCTGAACCTCTGCGCAGGCGAGGCGGCAGAGGCGTATATCGCCGACCGCTTCGGGCTGCACGATACACTTCGGAGCGGCTACGGGCTGCTCAGCGCGGAGTGGCTCAAGACCTCCGCGGAGCCCGCAGTCATCGTCGGGCACAGCGGCTGGCTCTACGGCGCCGACACCGTCGGGGATGCGACCGGTGCGGGCACGCTGTCCGCCGACGCGCTCCGGCACGCGGTGCATGTGCTCGAGCTGATGCGCAGCTACTGCACGGAGCACGGCAGCAGAATGATCTTTGCCTGTGCGCCCGACAAGGTGTCGGTCTACCCGCAGTATCTGCCGATGCGGTATGTGCACACGGGCGGACAGAACAATCTGGACGGGCTGATGCAGGCGTTCACCCATGCCAATATCACCGTTTGCGATCTGCGCAAGAAGCTGACCGACGCCGCAGCGGAATCGGAATACCCGCTCTACTATCTGCGCGATTCGCACTGGAACGGCGACGGCGCCATGACGGCTTTTGCCGCGCTGATGCGCTCCGCCGGTCACAACGACCAGAATCTGCCGCAGGCGCACCGCATGGTCAGCAGCACCCACAGCGGCGACCTCTGGGAAATGCTGATGCCCGGCGTGTCCAATCCCGAGGAGGAGCCCGCCTTCGGCATCCCGAACAATCACACAGAGGCGCCCGACAGCACGGCAGCGCTGCGCAGGACCGTTCAGCCGCATGCAAAGGGCAGTCTGCTCTTCTTCGGCGACGACTTTGCCGAGCCGATGATCCCGTTTTTCGCGGAGTGCTTCGGCGAAGCGGCCTTCTCGCTTGAGATGCCCTGTCACATCGACCTGCTCGAGACGCAGCCCGCGGATTATGTTTTCGTGGAGATCGCGGAAAAGCGGATCGCAGACCTGCTCACACAGGCACCGGTCATGCCCGCGCCGGCGGCGGAAAAATCGGGCGTGCTGCACGAGCTCTCCGGCATTGCCCCGCCGACCGCACACAGTGAGACCGTCGGCGGATATCTGCATATCTACGGCGATTTTGACGCGCGCTATTCCGACCACGAGGCAGTGCTGGTCACGGTGGGCAGCGGCGACAGCGCCAGGACCTATGAGGCATTCCCCTGCTGCGAGACCGCGCTTCTGGGGCTGGATTCTCCGGCATCCAACTGCTATTCGCTCTATCTGCCCGCGGACGCGCTTGCCGGGGAAAGCACCGTCGGGATCGCGGTCATGCGCGACCGGCAGACCTATCTGCTGGGCGAAGCGGCGCTCTGAATGCGGGATCATGATATTGAACGGCGATCAACTGCCCGGGGGAACGGGTATCAGAATCACATCGCGAACGGCGTGCGGGTTGATCCGCATGCTTCACAGGGAGGTTTTAGTATGGAGTCATTCGGACTGGCACTGACAGGCGGGGGCGTCAAGGGCGCATTTCAGGCAGGCGCACTGCGCTATTTCGAGCAGCACAGGCTGTTCCCGCACATGACGGGCATCTCCGGGGTGTCGATCGGCGCGATCAACGCCGTGCTCTTTGCGCTGAAGGACTACCGCCGCGCATTCAGCCTCTGGAACGGGCAGGACATGCGCGCCCTGCTGACGCCGAATACCGGCTTTGCGATCGAGGTCATTGACGGAAAGCCCTACGGCGTGCTGCGTGCCGACCGTGTCAAGGATGTGCTGCGCAAGCTGCCGCTCTATGAGCTGCACAAGGCTGCACTGCGCGTCTATGTCGGCATCGACACGGCATCGGCGACCCGCACGGGCACGGTCTGTCTCAACGATATGCCGCGCAACGAGGATATGCTGGAGGCGCTGGCTGCGGCAGCCGCCGTGCCGTTCCCCTATCCGGCGGCACAGCTCGGCGAGGCGGTGCGCCCCGAAAACGCCGATAAGGCGCAGAAAAAGCCCGATCAGGCGGAAAAGCCGACCGATCAGGCGGCAGAGGAGGAGCCCGCAGCCGAGGAGGAGACGGTGCAGGTGCATCAGCCCAAGCCGCTGGACCCCTCGCAGCAGATGGAGTCGATCGTGGTGCCCGAGGCAGTGCTGCCCGAGGAGGTGCGCAGTGCCCCGGCGCCGAAGCAGCGCGACACGTCACCCGCGCCGATGGAGAAGGTCCCGGCAGACCCGCTCGAGCCGCTGTTTGCAAGGGGCATCCGCCGGTTCATGGTGATCACGATGGACCAGAGCTTCCGGCTTGACCGCAAAAAATACCCGGCGTGCACCTGTCAGCTGATCCAGCCGGGCGAATGGATGATCAAGGCAGAGCTCGGAAAGCCCGCGCCGATCGCGGGGAAGAATCAGGAGGGACCGGGCACGGCGAATTATAATCAGGCTGCGGTCATGCGCCTGATGAGCGACGGCTATAACTGTGCCCACCGCGCCCTGACGACGAAGCAGTACGGGATGCTGTGAGTCTGGAAACGGCAGGCGGGAGGTCGAGTCAGGAGTGAGCAGTGAGGAGGTGTTCCTCTCCTGCTGCTCCTGCAGTGAATCCCGCCGATCATGGGGACGGATTCCGTCTATGAAAGAATACAGCACCAGCCGGGTTTTGCCGCTTTGGCAATCCGGCTGGTGCTTTTTGTGTATGGTGTTAAAAAATCAGCTGCCGAGCTTTGCGTTGTATTCCGCGACAACGGTATCGACAACGCTGCTCCACTGCGAGCGGATCTCCGCCCATGTGTCCGGCGTGTTGACATACTGCACCTGATTGAGAATCGCGTCTGCGCAGTTGTTCATGACGCCTCTGGTCTCGTAATCGTAGGTCTCGCGGTACATCAGATCGCCCATGCCGTAGCCGAAATCGAACACCGGCTTGATCTTGGACTGATCGTACCATGTCTGCATGAAGTCATACTGCTCCTCGGTGATGAAGCTCGTGACCTTGCCCTGTGCGTTCTTCTGCTGGATCAGCGCCTTCTCGCGGTCAGCCGCCTTGTATTTCGCATCGGTCTGTGCCATGCGCGAGCATTTGATGTACATGGCGACGGCGTCGGCGTTTTTGGAGTTGCGCACGAGCATGACCGCGCCGAAGTTCATGTTGAGGTAGTAGGTGTCGGACTCGGGGTCCTTCGGGAACGGCACGATGAAGATATCGCCGTCGGGATTCTCGGCGTTGGAGGCACCCAGTGCCCACGGTGCCATGCCGTAGAAGAGGATATTGCCCTCGCTCGGGAAGCTGCCGTGCCACGACGGCTCAAAGAGCCCGAGCTTGGAGATCTCCTCCTGAAGATGCTCCGCACGCTCGATCGACGCACTCATGATGTTGTTGGAGAACTGCTTGCCGTCATACTTGATGACGGTGTCGCCGGTGGACTGGAGGATCGCCTGCCCGAACCAGCCGCATGCGCCGTAGCGCTGCTCGCCGTCAGCGGCATTGGAGACAAACTGCTTCATCATGCTGAGGAATGCGTTCCAGTCCCACTTGCCCTGCTTGTAGAGCGTATAGGGGTCGTCAAGCCCCTCCTCCTGCATCAGCGAGCGGGAATAGGTGATCGCGAGCGGGTCGGAGGTGCCGTAGGGCACGACATAGTAATGCCCGTTGAACTTGAACAGCTCTGCCATCGACTTCATGTCGGCGTTTTCGGCGGCGTCGAGGTTGAAATACTGCATCTGTTCGTCGAGCGGGTCGTACATGCCCTTGGTGACGCCGTTGGGGAGCGCCGCCCACTCATAGGGGAACATGTCGAGCTGGTCGCCGCTGTTGATGGTCGCGGCGAGGTCGTCAAACTTTCCGTCGTCGGTGGTGCTGCGGTATTTGATCTTTGCGCCGTAGACGTCCTCGAAGAGCGAGAGTGCGACAGAGCGGTCCTGATTGCCGGTGGGGTTGAGGTCATAGGTCGCCATCCAGACGATCTCTTTGCCCTTGATATCGGGGTCTGCGGAGGCGTCGACCGCATCGGTGCCGACGGAGACGTCGTCCTGCGATTTGGTTCTGCCTTCCTCGGAGGCTTCACCGCAGGCTGTCGCGGTGAAGAGCATGAGCAGTGCTGACATGGCAGCAAGGGTCGATTTCAGGTACTTCATGGCTGGTAACTCCTTTTTTCATGATGTTTCTTTCTGTGGAAAGCGCAGCTTGGCTTCCTGCGCTTATCATTATTATACTATGGATATGCGGTGCTGTCAATTTGGCAACTCGCCGAAAGCGAGCCTCTTCTTTTTACTTATTTTGCACGAATATGACATTATTGCGGCGGTGATGCCTGCGGGCAGGGCAACAACGCAAAAGAAACTGTTCAAATGACATTTCTCAGCACGGAATAGATCAGCACTGCGGCGAGAAAGCCCCACCAGAACCACGCCTTGCGCGGAATCAGCCGCCGCGGCTTCCCCATCGCCTCCGCCCACAGCTCGATATACCGCAGAACCGCCAGCAGTGCCAGCGCCGGAATCACCGCGTTTTCCCGCACTGCCGTCACCACATCCAGCCGCGCCAGCGCAAACACACTGTGCGTCATCCCGCAGCTCGGGCATTTCAGCCCCGTGAACGTCCGCAGCAGACACGGCGGCAGCACCCGCATCAGCGTGTGACGGTAGATCACCGAAACAAGCAGCAGCAGCCCGTATGCGCAAAACGGCAGCAGACACAGCAAAAATATCCGCTGCCCCCGTGTGCGTTCCGGTCGCTTTTTTTGCAGCGGTCGCGCCATGATGATTCCCCCTTTCCGATTTTCAGAAAAAATATATCGAAAAACAATAAAAACCTATTGACAAACGGTAAGCGATGTGCTATAATAGGGGCAACGAAAGGAGTGAACCCTTCTATGGAACTCAAATGGGACAAGACACGCTCACTGACGCTCTCGCGCATTCTGACGGCGGCAGCCCTTGCCGTCGCCGCTGCGGCGCTGTTCTGCATCCCCGTCGCGGCGCAGTGGTATGACGCGGTCTCGGAGCGGGCGCCGATCTATGTGCAGCTGACGACCTGCCTCTATCTCACCGATCTCCCCGTGCTGCTCGCGCTCTGGGAGCTGCTGAAAATGCTCAGCAACATCGCCGCGCAGAAGATCTTCGTCTCCGGCAATGAGCGCTGCCTGCGCGTGATCTCGTGGTGCTGCTTTGCGGTCGCGGCTGTGTGGTGCGTGCTGGGCTTCTGGCGCAAGCTCGCGTTTTTTGTCGCGTTTATCGCCGTGTTTGCCGGACTGATCGTCCGCGTGGTGAAAAACCTCGTCGCGATGGCTGTGACGCTGCGCGAGGAAAACGATTACACGATCTGAAGGGCTGAAAGGAGCAGATGACATGCCCATCATAGTCAATCTCGATGTGATGATGGCAAAGCGCAAAATGTCCGCCGGTGAGCTGGCAGAGCGCATTGACATCACCCCCGCGAACCTTTCGATCCTGAAAAACAACAAGGCGAAGGCGGTTCGCTTTTCCACACTCGAGGCGATCTGCCGCGAGCTGGACTGCCAGCCCGGCGATGTGCTCGAGTATGTCCGCGACGGTGAAGAAGGAGGCTGACCCAGCATGAACGAGCCCGATATCATGCCGGTATTTCCGGCGGCTGCTCCGGATTTTGCGGTGAAGCAGGAACGGCAGTTTCAGCCGCATGACGCGGTGTTTGCACTGCTGGCACTCCCGCTCGGGGTATTTTTCACGCGCTGCTGTCTGTTTCAGTCAGACGGCTTCGCGGCGACGGTGTTTTTCCTTGTGCTGCTCGGCGGCGCCGCGGTCTATGTCCGCAGATCGGGCGAGCGCGCCGGTGCGGTGCAAAGGCTGATCTTCGCGGTGCTGTGCGGGTTTTCGGCGGTCTTTTCGCTGACGGCAAATCCGCTTGTCCGCACGCTCTGCGCGGTCTTTCTCTTCTGCGGCGTGCTCTGGTGGATTCAGGCGGTCTGCGGCGGGGTGCGGTTCGTGACGCGGTGGTTCGCGTTTGACCTGCTCAGCGCGGTGATCGTGCAGCCGCTGAAAAGCCTCGGTGCCGCGCCGGAGGTGCTCGCGCGCACCGGCAAAGCATCCGATTCGGTGTCCAAGCTGCGCACGGTGCTGCTGGCACTGCTGACGACCGTTCCGCTGACATGGATCGTGGCATCGCTGCTCGCCTCCGCCGACGAGGGCGTCTCCGATCTGCTGGCAGGGCTCGGCGCGCTGCTGACCGACGACGTCTGGACGCTGGTCATCCAGCTTGTGATCGGGATTCCCGTGGGCTTCTGGCTCTTCGGTGCGCTCTATGCGGGCTTTCTCCGCAGGGAAGCGGGCTTTCCGGACGACGACGCCCACGCGGAGCGCTGTGCCGGGCTGCGCAGCCTCCCGAATCTCGGGCTGCTCGCGGGCATCACGCCGATCTGCCTGCTCTATCTGACCTATGTGATCTCGCAGACGGGCTATTTCCTCTCGGCATTTGCGGGCAGGCTCCCGGGCGATATGATCTATTCGGAATATGCGCGGCGGGGCTTCTTCGAGCTCTGCGCGATCGCGGTCATCAACCTCTTCGTGCTGCTGATCGTCAACAGCTGCGCCAAGGGCGGCAGGACCCGTGCGCTGTCGGTCTATGTCATCATGCTCTGCGGCTTCACGCTGTTCATCATCGCGACCGCGCTTGCGAAGATGCTGCTCTATATCCGCGCCTACGGTCTGACGCAGCTCCGCGTGTATACCGCATGGTTCATGGTGCTGCTCGGCATCGTGTTCTTCGTGCTGATCCTGCGGCAGCTCCGGGTGAAGTTTCCGACCGCCGCGGTGCTGACTGCCGCATTTCTCGCGATGTTCGGGCTGCTGTGCTTTTCGCGCCCCGACGCGCTGATCGCGGATTACAACATCCGCCGCTATGAGCAGGGCACGCTGCACGAGCTCGACGTGAAGATGCTCTGTGCGCTCTCCGATGACGCCTACGCGGTCATGGCAAAGCATACCGACACGATCGCAGCCGCCGGACAGTACGATTATTTCGAGCGGAAGTGCAGTTCGCGTCTGTCAGAATACCGCGCACACCCGGACCGGCAGCATGATCTGTCCGCGCTGCTGCTGACGCTCCGCGCCGCCGACTGACGGGGGAGGTGCGCGACATGCAGCCGCAGGCCAAACGCTTTTTGACCTCGCTGTGCATCGCGGGGCTCTGCTGGGCTTGTGCCGCCGCAAACGGCGATGCACTGATCGCGGCAATTCCCGCGACTGCGGTCTGCATCGGATTTCTCGCGGTGCTGCTGCTCCGCCGGGCAGATGCGCCCTATTCGGTCTTTGCAGCCGCACAGACCGTGCAGGCAGCCCTTTGGGCGGTCGCCGCGTTCCTTCTGATGAAGGACGGCAGCGATGATTCCTATTTTGTCGGCGCGTTGATGCTCGCATTCGTCCTGCCGGTCCATGCGGTGATTCTCGCCGCGACACCGGTCGTTTACGCAATCAGACATCACAAGGAGGGTTCCGATCATGGAGACGTTTCTGAATAAGAAGCTGAAGCACTTTCTGATCTCGCTCGGCGCGAGCGGGCTTCTGTGGGTGCTCTTCGCGATTGCCGAGCGCCATTCGCTGAGCAGCACTGTCGAGTGGGAGCTCTATGCGCTCTGGGCGGCGATCGTCGCGACGGTGCTGAGCCTCGGGCTGTTCGCCGTCTGGCTCGGGGAGAGACTGCGCTGGAGGCTCTCGCCCTACGTCATCTTTGCGCTGGCGATTCTGGTCGCCGAGCTCGGCTTTGCCGCCTATGCCGCCTATGATATCGCGACCGACACCGGCTTTCTCGCGGGCATCGTCGGTGCGCTGATCCTCATGGTCATCATTCCGTCGCTTGTGCTGCTCCAGCTCATTGACCTGATCGTCTGGCTGGTTCGGCGGCACAAACAGAAAAAGGCAGGTGCACCGTGACCGGCTTTCTGATCTGTCTCGCGCTGACGGTCGTCTGCTGTGCGCTCATCCGACCGCTCAGCCGCATTCAGCGCGACAACTACGAGCTGATTCCCATGCTCCTCGCGGCGATGAGCTTCACCGGATGCATCGGCTTTCTCGGCGTGTGGGTCTGCGGGCATCTCGCGCCGCAGCTGTCGCCGTATCTCGCGTTTGCGCTCGGGGCGGCACTGCCGGAGATTCTGTATGTGCTGACCGCCGTGAGCGATATCCGCGACAAAAGCCGCAGCTTTCACGGGCTCTTCGGCGCGCTGATTCTGATCTATGCGATGCCGTGCTGCCTGCTGCTCCAGCTGATCGACCTGATCGTCTGGCTCGTGCGCCGCTGAACAGGAGGGACAACATGAACAAGACAATGGCTGCATGCATCGTCACATTTCTGATCGCGGTCTTTCTGTGGATTGCCTTCCCGACCCTCGGCGGCGATTTCGACGCCGCCATGTGGACGCTGATCGGAGCGATCGGCATGTCGATCCTCAGTCTGGTGCTGCTGATCCTCTCGATCATCGGCATGAACCGACCGGAGAGCGATGCCGCACCCGATCCCGACCGCGCCAGCCGATCGGCACAGCGCTGCAAAAGATTCGCCGCCGCACAGAGCATCGCGATCGCGGTCAGCGTCGGGCTTGCTCTGCTCAATCACGCGACCGATACGGGCTTCATGGCGGGGGTGCTCGGCGATATCATTCTGACGATCGTGCTCTGGGTGATGGTGCCGGTGCTCGCAATCGTGCTGACCGTCTGGGCGGTTCAGGCATACCGCGCAAAAAAACACAGTCAACCTGACAAAAAGGAGGAGGAATCATCATGATCGACAAGCAATCAAAGCGCGCTGTCCGGCGCATCATCGCGGTCTACGCGGCGCTGGCGCTGACCGCTGTCGGAACGGTTTATTCCGGCGTGAAGCATTACACCGACCGCGTACCGAAGATCAGAGCCTATGCGGGGCTGACATTCCCGCAGAATTCCGATCTGCTGCCCGACGATCTCGCCGAGATCACCTGCGCCGATTCGGAGATTTACATCACAAAGCGCATCGTCGATGCCTTCTGGGCGGACGACACGCGCGAGGGCGTCGTGCTCGAGGAAAACGGACGCTGCGTCAGCGTCGGCACACGCACGGGGCTGCTCTTTGTCACGGTCTGTGCCGCGGGCGTCGAATCGCGCGAGGAGACCGTGCCGGTGCGCATCGGGTAACGGCATGGACCGGACGAAAACGACCCGCATCCTCTGCGGAATCGCCGCCGCCGTGCTGCTCGTCACCGAAATCCTGATCGGGAAATTTGCGCACGGCTGGCTGCGCGCTTCCTTCGGCGACGTGCTCGTCGTCATCCTGATCTGGGCGCTTTGGCGCGCGGTGCTCCCGGAGCACCCGCGATACGGGCTCTTTCTGCCGCTCGGGATTCTGGCATTTGCCTTCTGCGTCGAATTTTTGCAGCTCTGGGGCTTCTGCGACAGGCTGCACATCACAAACTGTCTGCTGCGCATCATCATCGGCACGGGCTTTTCCGTCGGCGACCTCTTCTGCTATGCCGCCGGCATCCTGCCCTGCATCGCCGCCGAGCTGCTGCTCCGCAGAGGAAAGGAGAAACAACATGCATGAGAAAAAGGGACGCGCGGTCTGCGTCATTCTGCTGAATCTTCTGGCACTGGGCTGCCTGATCTGGTTTGCGGTGATGTATCTGTCGCATGACTCCTACGTTCCCAACCCCGACGCCATGCTGCCGATGGCGAAATGGGAGGGGGGCGGCATGGCACTGACGCTCGGGCTCGTGCCGATGCTGATCGCGAACACGCTGGGCTATCGGTACATTCTCCGCGAGGATAAGCCCCTGTGGCAGCGCCTGCTGCCCTATCTGATGGGGCTGTTTGAGCTGGTGCTGGTCATCAGCTACTGGGCACCCGCGATCATCGAAACCGTCACCGAGTAAGCGGCATCCCATTTGATCTGAATCCTTCCCATCTTTGCCTGCAAACATGGGACACCGCTATTATTCTTTATTCGTTATTCTTTATTCTTTTTTATTTTAGCGAAACACTGCAACATAACGAAAGGGAGAGTATCCGCTGCGGAATACCCTCCCTTTTGTCTTTCGGGAGAACGGCTCAGTCCTTCGACGCCGCACTGCCGACGAACATATCGTAGATGCGGCGGACAGCCTCTTCAAAGTCGCCCTCGAGCAGCCCGATGATGATATTGAGCTCGCTGGAGCCCTGATCGATCATCTTGACATTGATGCGCGCATGTGCAAGCGCTGCGAAGATGCGCGCTGCCGTGCCGCGTGTCCGGCGCATGCCGCGACCGACGACTGCCAGCAGCGAGATGCCGTGCTCGATGTCGCAGGTGTCCGGGCTGACCGCCTTGCGGATCTTCGAGAGCACGGTCTTCTCCTTGCCCTTGATCGCTTCCTCGGCGAGAATGATCGTCATGGTGTCGATGCCCGACGGCATGTGCTCAAAGGAGATGCCCTCCTCCTCGAGCACGGAGAGCACCCTGCGGCAGAAGCCGAGCTCGCCGTTCATCATTGCCTTCGCGATATTGATTGCGCAGAAGCCCTTCTTGCCCGCGATGCCGGTGATCGTGTAGCCGGTCGGCGTGTCGCTGTCGGCGCTGTCGTCCGAGACGATCAGGGTGCCGGGGTCCTCCGGGGAATTGGTGTTGCGGATATTGATCGGGATGCCTGCCGCGCGCACCGGGAAGATCGCGTCCTCGTGCAGCACGGTCGCGCCCATGTAGGAGAGCTCACGCAGCTCCTCATAGGTGATCGTGTTGATGACGGCTGCACCGGGCACGATGCGCGGGTCTGCGACCAGCACGCCCGAAACATCGGTCCAGTTTTCGTACATCTTCGCGCGCACCGCTCTTGCGACCAGCGACCCCGTGATATCCGAGCCGCCGCGCGAGAAGGTGATGATTTCGCCGTTGGGTCCTGCGCCGTAGAAGCCGGGAATGACCGCGCGGTCATACTTTGCGAGCACCTCGCGCATTGCCATCATCGTTTCGGTCATCAGCAGCGTGCCGTTCTCGCTGAAGCGCACCACGTCGGCGGCATCGACAAACGGGAATCCGAGGAAATCGCTCAGCAGCAGACCGTTGAGATATTCGCCGCGGCTGGCTGCAAAGTCCTTTGTCGCGCCCTCCCTGAGGCGGTAGGCAATGCGGTCGAGCTCGTCGGTCGGGTCAAAGCTGAGCCCGAGCTCCTGTGCGATCTCGAGATAGCGGCTGCGGATCTTCTCCAGCGGCTCCGAAAAATCGGCGCCCTCTGCCGCAAGCCGCTGGCAGGTGTAGAGCAGATCGGTGATCTTGATATCGGTGGAAAAGCGCTTGCCCGGCGCCGACGGAACGACGTAGCGGCGGTCCGGGTCGGACTCGATGATCGCCCTGACCTTGCGGAACTGCGCCGCATCTGCGAGCGAGCTCCCTCCGAATTTGACGGTTATGCTGTTCATTTGGATATCAGGCATGGTAAATTGCTCCTTTATATCAGATTCGTTTTATATTATAGTACATTTTCCGGAAAAAATCAATCGGCGGGTTTCACAAACCTCAGGCAAAATATCTGTGCATTTTGTGGATACGGTTGTGCGCCGCTGACGGACAGATTTTGACAGTGATCTCCGCCGTTGTGCGGATATTCTGCGCCGGAATGCTTGCAGATGCGGCAAAATCGCCAAAAGCTCCGTGAAAAAAAAGTCAAATATCGTGAGCGGATATCTTGCATTTTTCGCTCAAATACGCTATAATGAGGGGTAGAAATCCCCATTTCGGACGGAAGGAGCACTCTGCTATGAAGCTGCTGGAGGACCGTATCCGCGAGGAGGGCAGGATCCTGCCCGGACCTGTGCTGAAGGTCTCGTCGTTTCTCAATCACCAGATGGACCCCGCGCTGATCATGGAGCTCGGCAGGGAGATCGGACGGCGCTATGCGGATGCAGGCGTCACGAAGATTCTCACGATCGAGTCGTCCGGCATCGCGATCGCGATCGCAGCGGGCTATGCGATGAACGTGCCTGTGCTCTTTGCCAAGAAGCACCGCACGAGCAATGTCTCGGGCAATCTCTATCAGACGATGGTGCACTCCTACACCCACGGCACCGATTACACGGTCGTGGTCGAGCGCGATTATCTGCTGCACGGCGACCGCGTGCTGATCGTTGACGATTTTCTCGCAAACGGCAAGGCGGTCGAGGGGCTGCTCGATCTGATCGCACAGGCGGGCGCGGAATGCGCCGGTGCCGCCGTCGCGATCGAGAAGGGCTTTCAGGAGGGCGGTCATGCGCTGCGTGAAGCCGGTCTGCGCGTGGAAGCACTCGCGACCGTAACGCAGATGGATGAGAACGGCATTGTGTTCGCCGGGGAAACCTGATCCGCTGTCACGCACCGGAGGGGTGCTGTCATAGATAAGGGCGGGCGCGGTCCCGCGGAAAGGAACGAAATATGAAACGGAAATCTGCATTTTTACTGGCGTGTCTGACTGCCGGTGCGCTGGGCATGGGCGTCCTGACCGGCTGCGGCGAGGGCGGCGGCAGCGGCGAGCTGTCCAAGTCGACGATCAAGGTCGGGCTGATCTGCCTGCACGACGAAAACTCCACCTACGACCTCAACTTCATCAACGCGATGGAGGAGGCAAAGAAAAATCTCGGTCTCTCGGATGACCAGATCATCATTAAGAAGAATATCCCGGAGACAAATGAGTGCAAGGAGGCGGCTTCCGACCTCGCAGACCGCGGCTGCAACATCATCTTCGCAGATTCCTTCGGTCACGAGTCCTATATGATCGAGGCTGCCGAGAAATATCCGGATGTGCAGTTCTGCCACGCGACCGGCACAATGGCACACACCGAGAAGAAGTCCAACTTCCACGATGCGTTCGCATCCATCTATGAGGGCAGATATCTCGCAGGCATCGCGGCAGGGCTCAAGCTCAACGAAATGATCGATGCGGGCAAGATCAAGGCAGAGGATGCCGTCATGGGCTATGTCGGCGCCTTCACCTACGCAGAGGTCATCTCCGGCTACACCTCCTTCTATCTCGGCGCAAAGTCCGTTTGCCCGAGCACGACCATGAAGGTGCAGTTCACCGGCTCGTGGTATGACGAGACCGCCGAGAAGGAGGCTGCGACCACGCTGCTCTCCAAGGGCTGCGTGCTGATCTCCCAGCATGCCGACTCGATGGGTGCGCCGACCGCCTGCGAGAACGCCGGTGTGCCGAATATCGCCTACAACGGCTCGACCAGGGATGCCTGCCCGAACACCTTCATCGTGTCTCCGCGCATCAACTGGGCGCCGTACTACGAATACGCCATCAATGCCGTGCTGAACGGCACCTCGATTGATTACGACTGGACCGGCAATCTGTCGACCGGCTCTGTGCTGCTGACCGAGGTCAACGAGCAGGCAGCCGCACCCGGCACGCAGGCAGCAATCGACGAGGCTGCTTCCAAGCTGAAGGCTGGCACGCTCCATGTCTTTGACACCGCCTGCTTCACGGTGGGCGGCAAGCAGCTCGAATCCTACAAGGCGGATGTTGACACCGATGCGGACTACACGCCCGACACCGAGGTCATCAAGGACGGCTATTTCCACGAGTCCGAGTACCGCTCTGCACCGTATTTTGACCTTGCGATCGACGGCATTGAGCAGCTCAATACGAAATTCTGATTGATCGGTCAGACGGCGGGACAGCAGCAGATTGTTGTCCCGCCGATTGCTTTTCCGATGGGAGGTTGAAGGCATGGCGAACACGGACGCTCCGGCGCTGCGGCTGGAGCATATCACAAAGCGCTTCGGGTCGGTCATCGCGAACGACGATATCAGCATGACCGTGCAGCACGGGCAGATTCTTTCGGTGCTCGGCGAAAACGGCAGCGGCAAGACCACGCTGATGAACATGATCGCGGGCATCTATTACCCCGACGGCGGCAAAATCTTCGTCGACGGCAAGGAGGCGGTCATCCGCTCGCCGCACGACGCATTTCAGTATCAGATCGGCATGATCCACCAGCATTTCAAGCTGGTCGATCTGTTCACCGCGACGGAAAATATCATTCTCGGGCTTGAGGACGACGGACGCTACAGCCTGAAAAAGGCGAATCAGCGCGTGAAGGAGATCGTTTCGCAGTACGGCTTCCGGCTCGACCCGGAGAAAAAGGTCTACGAGATGTCCGTCTCCGAGAAGCAGACCGTCGAGATCGTCAAGGTGCTCTACCGCGGCGCCGATATCCTCATTCTCGACGAGCCGACCGCCGTGCTCACCCCGCAGGAGACCGACCGGCTCTTCGCGGTGCTCCGCAAGATGCGCAGCGAGGGCAAGTCGATCATCATTATCACGCACAAGCTGCACGAGGTGCTTTCGCTCTCCGATCAGGTCACGGTGCTGTGCAAGGGCAGATATGCCGGAACGGTCAACACCGCCGAAACGGACGAGGCACAGCTCACCGAGATGATGGTCGGCAGAAAGGTCACGCTCAATATCGAGCGCTCCGAGCCCAAGGACACCGTTCCGCGCCTGACCGTCGAGGGGCTGACCGTGCGCAGCCGGGAGGGCACCGATCTGCTGCGCAATGTCTCCTTTGAGGCGCGCTCGGGCGAGATCCTCGGCATCGCGGGCATCGCGGGCAGCGGACAGCGTGAGCTGCTCGAGGCGATCGCGGGTCTGCTGCGCGCCGAGGGAAAGATCGTCTATCACGACCCGAAGACCGGCAAGGAGGAAAACCTCCGCGGCAGAGACCCGCTCGAAATCCGCGAGCTGGGCGTGCGGCTCTCCTTTGTCCCGGAGGACCGCCTCGGCATGGGTCTGGTCGGCAATATGGACATCACCGACAACATGATGCTCCGCAGCTACCGCAAGGGCAGGGGCTTTTTCCTCGAGCGCAAGGCACCGAAAAGCCTTGCGGAGAAGATCGTCTCCGAGCTGGAGGTCGTCACGCCGGGCGTCTCGACCCCGGTGCGCAGGCTCTCGGGCGGCAATGTGCAGAAGGTGCTGGTCGGGCGCGAGATCGCAGCCGCCCCGACCGTCCTGATGGCGGCTTATCCGGTGCGCGGGCTCGATATCAACTCGTCCTTCACGATCTACAATCTGCTCAATCAGCAGAAGGAGCGCGGCGTCGCGGTCATTTTCGTCGGCGAGGACCTCGATGTGCTGCTGGAGCTCTGCGACCGCATCATGGTCATCAGCTCGGGCGCGGTGTCCGGCATCGTCGATGCGCGCGCTGCATCCAAGGAGCAGATCGGTCTGCTCATGACTAAAAATACCGCATCGGAGGGAGGTGCCGCAGATGGCAAAGCATGAGCATGTGCGGGAGCCGCTGTTCCACATTGCCAAGCGCGATACGCCGGCCTGGTGGCGCGCATGGGGCATCCGTGCGATCGCGCTGGTGCTGGCGCTGGTCGTCAGCGGGCTGGTCGCCTTCCTGCTGACCGGTGAGAACCCGCTGAAGCTCTATGCCACGATGCTGGAGGGCGCCTTCGGGACCTCGCGGCGCGTGTGGGGGCTGATGCAGAATCTCGCGATGCTGCTGTGCGTGTCGGTCGCGGTGACACCCGCCTTCAAAATGCGCTTCTGGAATATCGGCGCAGAGGGGCAGGTGCTCATCGGCGGACTTGCCGCCGCTGCCTGCATGATTCTGCTCGGCGACAGCATTCCGCACGGGCTGCTGCTGCTGACCGTCACGGTCGCGAGCATCGCCGCAGGTGCGCTCTGGGCACTGATTCCGGCGGTCTTCCGCGCAAAATGGCAGACCAATGAGACGCTTTTCACGCTGATGATGAATTATATTGCGATTCAGCTTGTTTCATTCTTCACTTACCGGTTCTCCGTGCCGAAGGGCTCGGGGCAGGTTGGCGTCATCAACCGCGCCACGCATGCGGGCTGGATGCCGACGCTCGGCAAATACGACTATCTGCTCAATATCCTGATCGTGCTTGCGGTCACGGTGATGATGGCAGTCTACCTCAAGCACTCCAAGCACGGCTATGAGCTGGCCGTCGTCGGCGAGAGCGAGAGCACCGCCCGCTATATCGGCATCGACGTCAAAAAGGTCATCATCCGCACGATGCTGATCTCGGGCGCGGTCTGCGGCATTGCCGGGCTGCTGCTCGTCTCCGGCACCGACCACACCATTTCGCGCGACACCGCCGCCGGACGCGGCTTCACGGCGATCATGGTCTCGTGGCTCGCGAAATTCGACCCGGTCGCAATGATCCTGACCTCGTTCCTGATCGTGTTCCTCGAAAAGGGCGCGACGGAGATATCGACCGCATTCGGGCTCAACGACTCCTTCTCGGAGATCATCACGGGCATCATCATTTTCTTCATCATCGGCTGCGAATTCTTCATTCGCTACACAGTCAGATTCCGCAGAAGGGAGGGTAAGTCGGCATGATTCTCGCAGGCTTTCTGCAGCGTGCCATCATGCAGGGCATTCCGCTGCTCTACGGCTCGACCGGTGAGATCATCACCGAAAAATCGGGCAATCTGAACCTCGGCATCCCGGGCATCATGTATGTCGGCGGCATCGGCGGGGTGATCGGCGCATTCCTCTATGAGCAGCACGCGGGCGCAGAGCTCAATCCGTTCCTCGCGGTCATGATCCCGCTGCTTTGCTCGATGGCGGGCTCTTTGCTCATGGGGCTGATCTACAGCTTTCTGACGGTCTCGCTCCGGGCAAATCAGAACGTGACGGGTCTGGCGCTGACGACCTTCGGCGTGGGCTTCGGCAATTTCTTCGGCGGGTCACTGGTGCGCCTTGCCGGCAGCGATGTGCCGTCGATCAGTCTCGGGCGCACGAGCAATTATTTCCGCACGTCGCTCCCTATTGCAGACAGGCTCGGGTGGTTCGGGCAGATCTTCCTCTCGCACAGCTTCCTTGCCTATGCGGCGATCGTGATCGCGCTGCTGACCTCACTGATTCTCGCAAAGACGCGGGTCGGGCTGCATCTGCGCGCGGTCGGCGAAAACCCGGCTACGGCGGACGCTGCAGGCATTTCCGTCGGCAAATACAAGTATTTCGCGACCTGCATCGGCAGCGTGATCGCGGGGCTCGGCGGGCTCTACTATGTGATGGACTACGCGAACGGCGTCTGGTCGAATGACGGCTTCGGCGACCGCGGCTGGCTGGCGATCGCGCTGGTCATTTTCGCGGTGTGGCGTCCGAACCTGAGCATTCTGGGCTCGATCCTGTTCGGCGGGCTGTATATCGTGCACAATTACATTCCGGGGCTCGATGTTTCCGGGCAGGAGCTCTTCAAGATGCTGCCCTATCTGGTGACGATCCTGTTCCTTGTGGCGATCTCGATGCGCCGCAAGCGCGAGGCACAGCCCCCCGCCCACCTCGGGCTCCCCTACTTCCGCGAGGAGCGATGAGCCCGGGCGGGGCAGCCCCCGCAGGCGATTTGGCTCCGCGAGCCGTTTTGCATCCTCACCCAATTTCCGTGACCGCACGGCGCTGGCGCGCCTTCTGTGACGCGATACTCCCCATGTCAGAAAAGAAGAAAGAATAATGGCGGTATCGCTTCGCGATGGATTCAGAATGGGCTTCGCCCAAGCCCCGCTGTGCACCTACATTCGCGGCAGGAACCGGAACAACTCCTCACTTCTCCCTCCTCACTGCTAACTTGACCTCCTCCCTCCTCCCTCCTCCCTCCTACCTCCTACCTCCTACCTCCTACCTGCTCCCTCCGCCCTTCTCGTTTCCTGCTCCGGCTTGACAATCCTGCGGGAGTGTGGTATACTGAAAGCGGAACGAGGACTGCACGGAAAGGAGCACGCTCATGAAAGACTATTCCCTGAAGATCGCGGAGGAGATACAGGAATTCCTGCGCGCGGACGACTGGCATTTTGACGAGGTCGACGAAAACGGCGTCATTCGCTTCGGCTGCTCGCTCAAGTGCAAATTCCGCCGCTGCAGCATCCACATTCAGGTGCGCCAGAATTCCTATATGATCCTCGCGACCTACCCGATCACCGCCGACGAGGATTCCCGCACCGAGGTCATGGAGTTCATCACCCGCGCAAACTACGGGCTGGTGCTGGGCTGCTTCGAGATGGACCTGCGCGACGGCGAGGTGCGCTACCGCACGTCGCAGTTCTGCGGCGACGAAAACGTGCTGATCTCGCACGAAATGGTGAAGGAGACGCTCTATGTCACGATCTCGATGCTCGAGCGCTACGGCACCGCGCTGCTCGAGGTCATGCTCGGCTCGCTCTCGGCAAAGGATGGCGTCGAGCGCTCTGAGTCGAAAAACTGATTCGCTTTCGTGATATTACACAAACAGGGCACTGGATTTTTGTCTGCTTTGACAGCTGGAATCCGGTGCTTTTTTATGCTATAATTAAGGTGTATTTCAGTTATCCGTGATAGACTTGTGACAGAAAAGCAAAAAACGCTGTTCAAGCGCAAGGAGGAATCATTATGCTGAACCGACATCATCTGCGCCGCACCCTTTCCGGGCTGCTCGCCTCTGCCGTGATGCTCTGTGCAGGACTCACCGCCGCGCCGGTGCCCGCAGCAGCCGCTACCGCTGCGGAGACCTTCTGTGAGCGTGTGCACACCGCATGGAAAAACGGCAGCACCTCTGTCTCTCTGCGGAATATCTCGCTGACGCTGGACGAAGCCACGACGCTCTATTACGGCATGCTCTACACCGAGGCGGAGTGGTTCTATGTGTCGTCGTCGTTCTCCTATTCGACCGGCACGAACGGCAATCTCTCCGCATTTGTCATCAAGTATAACTGCGACACCAAGCAGATCGCGCCGCGCAAGGCGGAGCTCGAAGGCTGCATCGACAGGCTCGTGAGCGATCTGCATGCAGACTGGACCGACGCCGAAAAGCTGCTCTATTTCCACGACTGGCTCTCGACCCACTGCTCCTATGACCTGAGCTACACCTACGGCGACGCCTATGCCGCGATGATCTCGGGCAGTGCGGTCTGTCAGGGCTATGCGCTCGCGATGTGTCTGCTCGCGCGCCGGATCGGCATCGAGTGCTATCCGATCGTCAGCGACAACCTGAAGCACATGTGGAATGTCGTGAAGCTCGGCGATGACTGGTATCA
>JAEELE010000127.1 GCA_016288755.1 Oscillospiraceae bacterium | reverse complement strand
CGCCGAAACAGCACAGTTCGCCGGCATCGAAGCGATCTGGGACGACATGCTGCTCGCAAAGCTCAACGGCGACATGTTCGCGCTCTATCAGTTCACCGATGACAGCCTGATAATCCTCTGCGGCAATGAGGCACCGGATGCCATGCCGATCAGCGGCAGGGTCCGCAGCAAGACCGAGCAGGCGGCATACGAGCTGGATACCTACGACAAGAATCCGGCGTATTACAGCACCGACAGCTACGAATGGACCGAAGCGGGTCTGGCAGCCATGAAGGCGCTCTGGCAGCGCACAGCAGCGGAGCTGGGCAGCGACACGGATACCCTGAAGAGTCTGGTCACGCTCACCTGCACCACTGCCTCCTCCAACGGGAATGTGACCATCGCGGCACAGCAGACGCTCGAGGAGCTGATCGGCGTCGAAGTGTCCGGGATGGACTGGGGCTATGTGGGTCCGCAGGAATTCAGCGCAGCACTTAACACCGCCGTCTACGGCACCGACAAGGTCAGCGCAGAGGTCGCCGCATATATCCGCGAGCTCGCAATCGCGGCAAATTCCTGATATCTTCCCGACGACGTTTGTTCGTCCTCCACATTTTGCTTGTCCTGCACATGCGGCTGACCGTGTGTGCAGGGCATTTCTTTGCGCACTTGACAGAATCCCGTGTTTGTGATATCATGCAGAAGAGAAACCGAACAACTCCTCAGCCCGGAGCCCGCGCGGGCATTTTGGCTCCGCGAGCCGTTTTGCATCCTCTCCCATTCCGCGTGACTGCACGGTGCGAAAGCGCCTTCTTATGGCGTAACGGCTCCCGAAATTTCTCTCAATCAGCAGAAGAAGTAACGATAACGGAACAACTTCTCTCTCCTCACTACTCACTCCTAACCTGACTTTCTCCCTCCTACCTGCTCCCTCCTACCTCCTCCCTCCTCCCTCCTACCTGCTCCCTCCTACCTCCTCCCTCCTACCTCCTACCTCCTCCCTTATTTCTCATTTCAAACAAAGGCGGTGTGTCTGATGCGGAAAAAAGCCTCTGCGCGCGAACAGCTTGAGGAAAAATACAAACAACTCCGGCGCAGTGAGCAGCGCAGCAGATTCCGCAGGCGGCTGCCCGGCAGACTGCTTGCCGCAGCGCTGATTCTGCTGACGTGTGCCGCTGTGTGGGTGATCGTGAACGCACGCAGACTGCGGCTCCCGGATGCGCCGGTCTGTGTGTGCGTGCTCGACATCGGGCAGGGCGACGCGATCCTTGTCAGGTCGCAGGGACATGCGGCGCTGATCGACGGCGGCGAGGCGACAGAGGGCAGCCGTCTCATGCAGCTGCTGCATGACGCGGGCGTCAAAGCGCTCGACTGCGTCATCAATTCGCACCCGCATTCCGACCATCTCGGCGGGCTGCAAAGCGTCCTCGAGCAGATGCCGGTCGGGCAGATTATTCTCCCGGATATCCCGCAGGCGCTGCTCCCGACCACGGCGGGCTATCTGCATTTTCTCGAGACCGCGGCGCAAAAGCAGATTCCGACGGCAACCCCTGTATGCGGGCAGACCGTGACGGTCGGTGCCGCAGAGCTGACCTTTCTCTGCACCGACAACAGCGCCTTTGACAATCTGAACGACTGCTCCCTCGGGGTGTGCGTCAGCTGCGGCGATTTCCGCTTTCTGACGGCGGGCGATGCGGGAGAAGCGGCGGAGAAGGCGTTTCTCGCAGCCGGGCTGATCGGACCCGTGACAGTGCTGAAGGTCTCTCACCACGGCAGCAAAAGCGCATCGACCGCTGAATTTCTGGCGGCAGCTGCCCCGCAGTATGCCTGCATCTCAGCGGGCGCGGGCAATGATTACGGACATCCCGCAGCGCAGACCCTACAGGCGCTCGAAGCACGCGGCACCGCGGTCTATCGCACCGACCTTGACGGCACAATCTGCGCCGCAACTGACGGCGAAACTGCGCAGATTATGATACACGCACTCGGAGGATAATACGGAAGAACAGATCAAACGCCGGCTGCTCGGTCTGGCGGCACGGGCAATGACTGCGGTCACCCGGCAGCACAGACCCTGCAGGCGCTCGAAGCACGCGTCACGGCGGTCTATCGCACCGACCTTGACGGCACAATCTGCGCCGCAACTGGCGGCGAAGCTGTGCAGATTATGATACACGCACTCGGAGGATAATATGGAAGAACAGATCAAACGCAGGCTGCTCGATCTGGCGGCGCAGTCAGACCGCATCGGCACATTTACCTTTTCGCCGTTTCTGAGCGAGGCGGAGTACGCAGATTTCTGCGCGATCGAGCGGCAGCTCCCGCCCTGCGGCTATACGGTCTGGGGCGGATACCCGGATGCCGAGCGCGTGATGATCCGCTTCGGCGACCCGGAGCGGCTGGGCTACGAGGAGCCGTTCCCGATCGTGTGTCTGGAGATCGCGCCGGCACAGGAGAAATTTGCGGACGACCTGACCCACCGCGATTTTCTCGGCGCGCTGATGCATCTGGGCATTTCGCGGGGAGAGCTCGGGGATATCCCCGTCAGCGGCAGGACCGGCTATCTCTTCTGCACGGCGCAGATGGCGGACTATATCGGCAGCTCGCTCGGGCGCGTGCGGCACACGACCGTGCATTGCAGCATCGTGCAGACGCTCCCGGCGACCTTCAATGCACAGACGGTCCCGGAGACGGTGCAGGCGGCATCGCTGCGCGCCGATCTGCTGATCGCGAAGGTGTTTCACATGTCGCGCAGTGCGTGCGAGAGCTGCTTTGCGTCGGAGAAGGTGTTTGTCAACGGACGGGCGGTCTCGCAGCCGGGCATGACGCTGAAGGAGGGCGATAAGGTCTCGGTGCGCGGCTTCGGCAAATTCCGCTTCTGCGGCGTCACCGGGCAGACCCGCAAGGGCAACCTCATCGTGGAAATCGCACGCTTCTCCAGTTGACCCGGGGGCGGCGGGGCAGCCCCCGCTGGGCGCGGAGCCCCATGTTTGCAAGCAAACGGGGCATTTTGGCTCCGCGAGCCGTTTTGCATCCTCACCCAATTTGCGTGACCGCAAGGCGCTGGCGCGCCTTCTTGGGGGTTGATACTCCCATAATTTCTTTCAATCAGCAGAAGCAACGGAACAACTCCTCACTCCTCGCTCCTCCCTGCTCACTTCCCCCTCCGCGCTGTCAGGCAGTCGATCGTTTCCCCGGAAAAATAGGCGCCGCGGAGCAGTGTCTGCACAAGGATTCGCTTTTCCGCGTCGCCGCAGGATTCCCAGCACGGCAGCTTCCATCGGGCTGCCGGCTTTTTTTCTGCCCGCCTGCGCAGCGCCGCCGCCTGTGCATCAAGCATGGCGACCGCCTCTGCCAGTGCCGCGACCGCCCCGCCTGCCGGGTCTGCCATCTGCCGCAGCAGCGCCTCCCGCCGCAGTGCGATCGCCGCAAGCGCCTGCTCCGTATCGGGATTTTTCGGTGCGCTGACCGGTATCTGCCGCAGCCGCCGCAGCAGCTCTGCCATCACGTTCCCGATCAGCTGCTCGGCGATATCCAGCCGCCAGACCGCGCACGCACCGATGCATTTCCCGCGCTTTTTGCCGCCGCAGACCAGATATGCCGCCGAGCGCCCCTGCGTGACGGTCATTGCCGCGCCGCACCGCATACAAAATACCCGCCCGGAAAGCCACGTCCGACCCCTGCCGTGCGTGCGCTGCGACCGGCTCTGCGTCAACCGCTCCTGACAGCGCAGCCAGACCGCCGCGGGCACGATTCCGTCGTGCTGCCCCGCGATCGCGAGGACCCCGTGCAGATCGGTCATGCGCGCGTGATTGACCCGCCGGTCTGCATAGAGACAGACGCCCTTGCCCAGCGGCGGCGGGTCGGGCACGATCAGCTCGGCGCCCATCCTGCTCAGATGCGCATAGACCGCGCTGTCCGCCTGCACATAGACCGGATTGCGCAGAACCCGGCAGAGCGTCCCGGTCGACCACTGCCCGCCGCGCTGTGTCAGAAAGCCGCGCTGTGTCCACATCTCGCAGACGTCCGCGAGCGAGCCCTTTGCCGCATACTGCACAAAGCCGCCGCGCACCGTTTCCGCTGCCGGTTCGTCGGGGACGAGCAGCTTGGTGTGTCTGCCGTGCAGCAGCCCGGGAACCTTTTTGTACCCGATCGGCGGCGGACCGCCCGGGTCGAAGCCGAGCCTGGCGCGCGCAAATGCAGAATCCCGCACGCGCGCACTGATGGTCTCGCGCTCGAGCTGGGCAAAGACCATCAGCAGGCTCTGCATCGCCTGACCCATCGGGGAGGCGGTCTCGAAGCGCTCGGAGTGCGACTGAAATTCGATGCGCTGCTGTTCAAAGAGCCGCAGAAGCTGCGTGAAATCGGCAAGATTGCGGCTGATGCGGTCGAGCTTATAGACGAGGATGCGCCCGATTTCACCGCGCTCTGCCGCCCGCAGCATCGCACGCAGCGCCGGACGGTCGGTGCTGCGCCCGGAGTAGCCGCCGTCGCGGTAGACGGTCACGGGTTCGTCCGGCTGGGTGTCGAGCCGGCAGAGCTGCTCCTGTGTTTCCAGACTGACAGAGTCGGCGCGGTCTGCCGACTGCCGCACATAGATTGCGGTCTGACGCAAAATCAGCACACCCCCTCTGGGAAAATGAGAAATGAGCAATGAGGAGTGAGAAATGAATGCGGAATGGCGAGGGACGAGTTCGGAGTGAGCAGTGAGGAGTGAGGAGTTGTTCCGTCACTTTGTGCTTCGCCTTATTGCAGGCTATTTGCCGCGGAATGGAATTATGCAGGTTCGGCGGCTTTTCGGGAGTCCCTTTTAAGAATTATGTTGCTATAATCAATATTTACAACTCCTCCACCGCTGACGCGGTCCCCCTCCCCTTTGAGGGGAGGCTTGTGCGTGCCCCTTGGAAATGAGCGTCACTTCAATCAGGCTTCCCTGAAAGGGGGAGCTGTCAGCGAAGCTGACTGAGGGGTTCGATTATGATTGATCGAAAGAACACTTTTCTTAAATGAGGGTTTCGGAAAGCAGATTTTGGGAGCATCGTCCCATAAGAAGGCGCGCCGGCGCCGTGCATTGTGCGAAACTGGGAGGCTCCGCGAAAATGTGACCGGAGGAAATCGCCCGCGAGGGCTGCCCCGCTGGGAGCATCGACCCACAAGAAGGCGCGCCAGCGCCGTGCATTGTGCGAAACAGGGAGGCTCCGCGAAAATGTGACCGGAGGAAATCGCCCGCGGGGGCTGCCCCGCTGGGAGCATCGACCCACAAGAAGGCGCGCCAGCGCCGTG
>JAEELE010000126.1 GCA_016288755.1 Oscillospiraceae bacterium | reverse complement strand
GCGGGCACACTCGCGATCGGCTTCATCGAGGACGGCGACTATGTCAAGGTCAAGGGCGTCGATTTCGGCGAGGCAGGCGCAGAGAAGTTCTACGCAAGCGTCGCATCGGCAGGTCAGGGCGGCACGATCGAGCTGCATCTGGATTCTGAGACCGGCACGAAGATCGGCTCCGTTGAGGTTCCGGTCACCGGCGGCTGGCAGGAGTGGACCACGGTCGACTGCGATGTCACCGGCGCGACCGGCGCGCACGATATCTACTACGTCTTCAAGGGCGGCAACTCCTATCTCTTCAATGTCGACTGGTGGCAGTTCACCGAGGTCGGCGGAAGCACGGTCGAACCCGGCGAGCAGTATGACGAATTCGGCGGCAAGATCAATCAGATCAAGGCCTCCTCGCTGCTCGGCGATGTGAACGGCGACGGCAAGATCAACGCAACGGACATGAGCCTTGCGAGAAACATCATGCTGAAGGGCACATCCGACAAGAAGCGCCTCAAGGCTGCGGATGTCAACTGCAGCGGTCAGATCGAGCTTTCCGATATCGTCTGGTATGTCAAGTTCCTCACCGGTCAGGTGAAGGATTATCCGGAGAAGGTCGTCGTCGAGCCGGAGGTCGAGCCCTATGACTATCCGCAGAACCTGACCTTCTATAAGGCAGACGAAAAATATTTCAAGGAACAGCCCGCAAATCACGGCGAAGTCAAGGTCGAATACTACAAAGGCATCAACGGCGACAAGAAGATGTACGTCTATGTTCCCTACGGCTATGACGAGAGCAAGAAGTACAATGTCTTCTACCTGATGCACGGCGGCAACGAGAGCGAGGAGACCTGCTTCAACGACAACAACATCAACATCGACGTCATGCTCGACAACATGATCGCAGCGGGCAAGATCGAGCCGATGATCGTTGTCACGCCGACCTTCAACGGCGCACCGAGCGCGGACGGCGTCAACGAAGAAATGCGCAAGTCCATCATCCCGTATGTCGAACAGAAGTATTCCACCTATGCAAACGGTGACACCTCGATCGAATCGCTGAAGGCATCCAGATTCCACCGTGCATACGGCGGCTTCTCGATGGGCGGCGGCTCCACATGGTCAAATCTGCGCATGAATATCGACATCATCGCCTACTTCATGCCGCTCTCCGGTCACTGCTGGGACGGCGCCGGTGCGGTCATCGACGCGATCAAGCAGTCCGGTCTCTCTCAGCGCGAATACTTCATCTTCGCGGCGACCGGTACCAAGGATATTGCATACGAGAACATGGTCCCGATGATCAATCAGCTGAAACAGGACACTCAGCACTTCACCTACACGTCTGACTTCTCCAAGGGCAACCTCTACTTCCTGGAGGCGCCCAATGAAACCCACTGGTGGGGCATTGTCCGCCACTATGTCTACGACGGACTGCAGCTGTTCTTCCACGAAGTCGGCTGAGCACTGCATTCCGTTTTTCCCTCCCGTTTGAAATTCCTCCTGTTTTCTGTGCAGAGCTTTCCGGCTCTGCACTTTTTCTTTGCGGCAGAGGTTGCAATGCGGCGCAAAATATGGTACAATGGCAGCAGAAGGGAGTGAACGGATTGGAGAAGATCAGAAAGCATATCATCATGTACGGACAAGTGCAGGGCGTCGGGCTCCGCTATCAGATCAGGCATGCAGCGTCGCGGTTCGGCGTGACCGGCTGGGTGCGCAATCTGTACGACGGCTCCGTCGAAATGGAGCTCGAGGGGCTGCGCGAGGATATCGGCGCGGTGCTCGAAGCCGCAGGGCACGCGCTCTGGGCGGAGATCGGCGACATTCAGAGCAAAGTGATCCCGGTGCAGAATGATTCCGGCTTTGAGATTCGTTATTGACCTTTCCGCACAAACGCAAAAGGTCAGCATCATGCACAAAACGACCCCCGATGCAGCCGCAGCTGTGCCGTGCTTCTTGATTTTACGCGCGGTTTGTGGTATACTGATAAGGTACGGGAACAATGGAAACCGAATCAGAAAGGATAACCAAATATGAAACGATCTGTAATCTGTATATGCCTGCTGTCACTGCTGCTGACTGCCTGCGGCGCTCACAGCTCCGGCGAGGAGTCCGGCAGCAGCATGGAAACAACGACGGTCACCGCGGAGACGACAGCCGCAAATGAGGAATCCGCGGGAAATGCCGCACCGCAGAGCAGCACTGCCGACTCACAGGCAGACACACAGACGACCGAGCATCTGACGGAGCAAACGACCGGACAGACCTCTGCAAAGGAAGAGAGCCAGGCTGCGATCACGACGCTCTACGAGCGGCAGGTGCCCACTGCGATGATCACCACGACCGTCACCGAGGCGGTGCTCGGCGGTCAGGGCGGCGAGGAGCACGGCATGGACCCGGCGCCGCTGTATTTCAACTACCGCTTCTCCGAGGACGCGGTCTCCATGCGTCTGGCGGGCGGAACGTATCAGTCGATCAGCTATGATTTCTCCAAGACGGTGGAGCATGCCGCTGGCAAGGATATCTATTCGCTCGCGGACTACAATTTCGACGGCGAGCTCGACCTCTCCGTGCCGGTGGACTGGGACGGCGACAATGTGTACTACGCCGTATTCCTCTGGGATACAGAGGCGACCCGCTTCAGCGAGAATGCGCTGCTCTGCATCAACCCGGTCATCTGCCCGAAGTCAAAGCTCGTCTGCGAGATCAGATATGACGGCAAGGTCGGTGCGGAGATGACACAGCGGGAGTGGTTTGAGGGCTTCCTCGACATGAAGCAGGTCGTCTCTGCCAATTTCAACGTGCTGGCACTGGCGGTCGCCGACGATATGACCAACCGGCAGCCGACCAAAACGGAGTCCTTTGACACGCGCGAGGAGCTCGAGGCTGCGTTTCTGTCGTATCTGCCGGGTTGACACATCGGTCAAAATATGATATGATTAAAAGGTATATTTCTGCGCGGCGCACGGTGCACGCGCTTGACTTTCGGAGGCTTTCATGACGATTCTTGACGCAATTTTTCAGGCGATCATTCAGGGACTCACCGAGTTCCTGCCGGTGTCCAGCTCGGGGCACCTCAAGCTCTACCAGACCATCTTCGGGCAGAGCGTGGAGGAGGGCACCTTCATGCTCGTGATCCTGCATCTCGGCACGCTCGTCGCCGTGTGCATCGCCTTCTGGGATACGATATGGGCGCTGATCAAGGAGTTCTTCCGCATGATCGGCGATATCTTCAAGGGCAGATTCAAGTGGTCGGAGATGAACCCCGACCGCCGCATGATCATCATGCTGATGATCTCGCTCGTGCTGCTCGTGCCGTTCTATCTCATCAAGGAGATTTTCGAGAACATCTCGCTGCCGGTGCTCGGGCTCTGCTTCCTGTTTACATCCGTCGAGCTGTTCTTCGCAAGCCGCGTGCATGACAACAAAAAGACCGCAGGTGACATGACCGTGCTTGATGCGGTCGTGATCGGGCTGTTCCAGTGTATAGCGCTGTTCCCCGGCGTCTCGCGCTCCGGCTCTACCATCTCCGGCGGGCTCTTCCGCGGGCTGGAAAAGGAGACCGCCGTGCGCTATTCCTTCGTGCTCGGCATTCCGGCGATCCTCGGCGGCTGCCTCAGCGAGCTGCTTGACCTGAGCAGCGGCGCGATCTCCGTCAACATCCCGGCGGCGCTGATCGGCTTTGTCGTTGCCGCGATCGTCGGCATCCTCGCGATCAACCTTGTCCGGTGGCTGATCCGCTCGGACAATTTCATCGTTTTTTCGATCTATACATTTGTAATTGCACTGGTCACGCTCGGCTGGTGGGTCTACACACTGCGCGGCTGATTCCGCGCCCGATACAGGAAAGGGATAACATGGCATCAAAATCGACCGGCAGCAATTCTGCCGGAGCAAAACGCAGCAGCACCGCGCAAAAAAAGAAAACCGGCAGCACTGCGAAGAAAACCGGACAGGCAGGCAGAGCAGCGGGCGCACGCACCTCACAGGCAAAGGGCTCGCAGACCAGATCGACACAGGCAAAGCCGAAGCAGACCGCGACCGCTGCGAAGAAGCGGACGGCGCCGGCACCCCGCCCGATGAACAATCAGTTCTGGTCGGTGATCCTCTTTGCGGTCGGCGTGCTCGTGCTGATCCTCGCCGTGTTCAAGGGCGAAAAGGGCTGGCTCTGGCTGCACAATGTCCTGCTCGGATTCTTCGGCATCGGGGTCTTCTGTGTGCCGTTCATTCTCGGCTACACCGGCATCCTCGTCGGGCAGTCACGCAATAAGGATGCCTCTGGACGCGGCAAGTGGGGCGTCATGCTGACAGTCGTATTCTCCGCGTTCATCCAGCTCTTCTTCAACGATCTGCCGACCTCTGACCCCCGCGCAGGCTGGTTTGAGAATTTCATCGCCAAGCTGACAGAGCTCTGGAATCAGGGCGTCAATCTGCGCGGCGGCGGTCTGATCTCCGGTCTGATCGTCATTCCGCTGAACGCGCTGCTGGGCAAGCTCGGTGCACGGATCCTCGTCATCATGCTCATCGTGGTGTTTATCCTGCTGCTGACACAGCGCAGCATCGTGGAGCTGTTTCACGCAGTCTCGTCGCCGTTTGTCTGGGTCGGCAGAGGCGTGAAGCAGATCGCCGTCAACACCGTTGAGCACGCCTATGACGACGACGAATATGACGATTACGACGACGACGACGAGGACGACCGTGCGGACGAGGAGGAAGAAGAGGAGCCCTACGCGCCGACCGAGGCACACCCCGATGACAGTCTGATCGGGGATGCTGAGCCGCCGCTCCGGTTTGAGCGCGGACGCACCCGCAGACGCAAGGCAGCCGAAAAGAAGCGCCGCGACGACGAACAGCTCGCCGAGGAGGTCGAATTCATGCTCAACGGCAAGCCGGAGGCGCGTTCGGATTACAGCAATATCGACCTGCTTGACCTCGATATCCCGATCAACGGGAATCTGCCGGAAACAGAGGACAATACGCTGTCAGCCGCCGGAAAAAGCGGCGTCAGCGGGTATAATATGACGCTCGAGGAGGAGGCGCAGCTCGCCGCGATGGTGGAGGATGCTGCGCGGGAATCCGAATCGAACCGCCTGCCGTGGGCTGACGACGACAGCGGCGAGAGCAATTCGCTCAGCGCATTCGGTCTGCTCCCTGATGACGAGGGTGTCTATCAGGAGGAGCAGCACGCACCCTATATCGCGCCGCCGATCACACTGCTGCACCGCGCGGACAATTCTGCCAATGACGCGGACAAATCCGCGGAGCTGCGCGAAAAGGGCAAGCTGCTGGTCGATACGCTCGCGTCCTTCGGCGTGACCGTGCGCATTGTCGGCATCCGCAGAGGTCCCTCTGTCACGCGCTATGAGATCGAGCCGGCTGCGGGCGTCAAGATCTCCAAGATCACCGCGCTGCAGAACGATATCGGGCTGCACCTCGGCGGCACCTCCGTGCGTATTGCACAGGTCGAGGGCAAGGCTGCCGTCGGCGTCGAGGTGCCGAACAACACGAAGGATATCGTCTCCCTGCGCGAAATCCTCGAAACGCCCGAGTTTCAGGATTCGCAGAGCAAGCTGACCTTCGCCGTCGGCAAGGATATCGACGGCAACATCATTCTCGGCGATATCGCAAAGATGCCGCACATGATCATCGCGGGCACAACGGGCTCGGGCAAGTCGGTCTGCACGAACTCGATCGTCATGAGCATTCTGTTCCACGCCTCACCCGAGGAGGTCCGGCTCGTGCTGATCGACCCGAAGATCGTCGAATTCCAGCCCTATGACGGCATCCCGCATCTGCTGATCCCGGTCGTGACAAACCCGCAGAAGGCTGCCGGTGCACTGAACTGGGCGGTGCTCGAAATGGAGCAGCGCTATTCGCTCTGCGCACAGTACGGCGTGCGCGATCTCAAGGGCTACAACGCGCTCGCGGAGAAGAACCCCGAGATCAGGAAAAAGCCGCAGATCCTCATTATCATCGACGAGTTTGCCGACCTGATGATGTCCTCCGGCAAGGAGGTCGAGGCATCGGTCGTGCGCATCGCACAGAAGGCGAGAGCCGCGGGCATCCATCTGGTCATCGCGACACAGCGCCCGACCGTCGATGTCATCACCGGTCTGATCAAATCCAATGTCCCGAGCCGCATCGGCATGAGCGTCAAATCCGGTCAGGATTCACGCATCATCCTCGACTGCCAGGGCGCGGAAACGCTGCTCGGCAACGGCGACCTGCTCTTCTATCCCAACGGGGCGCGCGAGCCGCGCAGAGTGCAGGGCTGCTTCACCTCCGATGCGGAGGTCGAGGCGGTCGCGAGCTTTCTAAAGCAGAACGGCACCGCCGAATACGACGGCGATATCATGGAGGAGGTCGAGCGGAACATTCCCGCTGCCAAGGGCGAAAAGGCGTCCGGCGACGACGATCTCGGCGAGGTCTCCGGCGAGGAGGCACTGCTCATCAAGGCGGCAGAGCTCGCGGTCGACGCGGGACAGCTCTCGACCACATGGCTGCAGCGGCGCCTCAAGCTCGGCTACGCAAAGGCTGCACGCATTGTCGACGAAATGGAGGAGCGCGGCATCGTCGGACCCTCGGAGGGCGCAAAGCCCCGCAAGGTGCTGATGTCCCCGCAGGAGCTGACCGAGTGGAAGCTGCGCATCGCCTCCAACGGCGGACGTGTGGACAGTTCAGGAATGTGAAAGGAGCATCATCTGTGAACGAATACAAGATCGTCCGTGTGCCCTATGACAGCGCAATGGCACAGGCGGAGGATATGATCAACACGCTCGCGCAGGAGGGCTGGGAGGTCATTGCGGTGACCTGCCCGCCCGCCGACCCCGATTCAGTCTTTCTCACGGTGCGGCACAGCGAGCCCGGCGCACAGAACAGCACAAAGCCCGCGAAGATCCGCAATGACGATGCCGACGGCGAGACCGAGCTGCTGCTCAAGGCAGCGGAATACGCGCTGGAGCACGGGCAGATCACGGTCGACAAGCTGCAGGCACATCTGGCGCTCGACCCGGCAGATGCACAGCGCATCGTCTCGGCGCTGGAGACCAACGGCATCGTGGAGCACTCCGAGGGGCTGCTCCCCCACCGCGTCTGCATGTCGGATGCCGAGTTTTCTGAGTGGAAGCGCCGGCTCTACCGCGCAGACGCCGAGGCAGACTGACGCTGCGAACCGCGCCCCCAACGAAAGGAGTGTGACGGCATGTCTTTTTTGCCGGTGAACGCCGAGGAGCTCTGCGCCCGCGGCATTGCACAGCCCGATTTCGTCTATGTGACCGGCGACGCCTATGTCGATCACCCGAGCTTCGGCGTCGCGATCATCTCCCGCGTGCTGGAATCCAAGGGCTATTCGGTCGCGATCCTGCCGCAGCCCGACTGGAAGCACGACCGCGATTTCACGCAGTTCGGCAGACCGCGGCTCGCTTTTCTGGTCACGTCGGGCAATATTGATTCGATGGTCGCGCACTATACAGCCGCGAAGAAAAAACGCTCCGACGATTTCTATTCGCCCGGCGGCAAGGCTGGCTTCCGCCCGGACCGTGCCGTCACGGTCTATTGCAGAAAGCTGCGGCAGCTCTACCGTGACGTGCCGATTCTGATCGGCGGGCTGGAGGCATCGCTGCGGCGCTTTGCGCATTACGACTACTGGGATGACTGCGTGCGCCCCTCCGAGCTGGTCGAGAGCGGCGCGGATATCCTGATGTTCGGCATGGGCGAGCACAGCATCGCCGAGCTCGCAGACCGCCTCAATGCCGGAGAACCGGTCTCACAGATCACCGATGTGCGCGGCACCTGCTATCTGACCGACCCCGCGAATACGCCGCTGGGCTGCGCGGAATGTCCGTCGTTCGAGCAGGTCTCGACCGACAAAAAAGCATACGCAAGGGCTGTCCGCATACAATATGACCAGCAGGACGAGGTCTACGGCAAGCGGATCATTCAGCGGCACGGCAGCATGATGCTTGTGCAGAATCCCCCGGCGCTCTCCCTGACGACCGAGGAGCTCGACCGCGTCTACGCACTGCCCTATGCGCGCACCTATCATCCGATGTACGAGAAGATGGGCGGCGTGCCTGCAATCAAGGAGGTGCGCTTCTCGATCACGCACAACCGAGGCTGCTTCGGCTTCTGCAATTTCTGCTCGATCGCACTGCATCAGGGGCGGCGCATGACGATCCGATCGGAGAAATCCGTCATCGAGGAGGCAAGGCTGCTGACGACGTTCCCCGACTTCAAGGGCTATATCCACGACGTCGGCGGACCGACCGCGAATTTCCGGCAGCCCTCGTGCAAAAAGCAGCTTGAGCACGGGCTCTGCAAGGGCAAAAAATGTCTCGCGCCGACGCCCTGCAAAAATCTCGATGTCGACCACACCGCATACCTCAATCTGCTGCGAAAGCTGCGGAATCTCCCCGGCATCAAGCGCGTGTTCATCCGCTCGGGTCTGCGCTATGACTACATCATGGCAGACCCCGACCAGACCTTCCTCCGCGAGCTCGTGCACTACCATGTGTCCGGGCAGCTCAAGGTCGCGCCGGAGCACTGCTCTGCTGCCGTGCTCGACAAAATGGGCAAGCCGCATATCGAAGCCTACAAGGCGTTTCAGAAGCGCTTTTACGATCTGACCAAAAGTATGGGCAAGGAGCAGTATCTTGTGCCCTATCTGATG
The DNA here is from genome assembly GCA_016288755.1 of Oscillospiraceae bacterium. Taxonomy (GTDB): domain Bacteria; phylum Bacillota; class Clostridia; order Oscillospirales; family Ruminococcaceae; genus Firm-04. The sequence goes on along the minus strand of JAEELE010000126.1, from coordinate 5,032 downwards.
AGCTCGCACCCGGGCAGCACCCTGAAGGACGCGGTCACGCTCGCATGCTTTCTCAAGGCAGAGGGCATCCACCCCGAGCAGGTGCAGGATTTCTACCCCACACCCGGCACGATCTCGACCGCGATGTTCTATACCGGGCTCGACCCCTACACGATGGAGCCGGTCTATGTGCCGCGTTCCCCGCAGGAAAAGGCGGAGCAGCGCGCACTGCTGCAATATTACAAGCCCGAAAACTACGCGAAGATCCGCTCGGTGCTGCAAAAGCTCGGCAGGCGCGACCTGATTGGCTCCGGACCGAGCTGTCTGGTGCCGGCAGAGGTCAAGGGCGCGCATCCCAAATATCAGCAGAAAAACAGCCGCACACAGAAGCCCGCGCAGAAGCATCCGCAGAGCAGGCGGAAGAAGTGACCGGCTGTAACAATCATTCACCACGGAGGCGGAAGCATGACACGATACGAATACGACGCGGAACGCAGTGTGATGCTGAAAATCGAGCAGGGCAAGGCGCCGCGCATCATCTCAAAGGACAAACCGCACTGGCGCGCCCTCGGCGAGGAGGATGAACCGTACCGCCGCGCGGTCTTCCTCGGACAGGGCTGCTGGGAACGGCTGGAAACCGTCAGTGAAGAGACGGCAACCGGCATCTTACAGGAATGGGGCTGTACCGCAGCGGATGCTGAATAACAGACCCCGCAACAGAACGGGCAATGCCCGAGAAGGAGGCATTCACCATGACCATGATCGTTGACCGCATTGAAGAGGATCTCGCCGTGATCGAGGAGACCGACGATACCGGAGACGTGACCCTGCGCAAGCTCCCGCTCGACTGGCTGCCCGCCGAGATCGAGGAGGGTGACGTCATCCGCAAGACCAAATCCGGCTATGTCATCGACCGCACGGAGACGCAGAAGCGCAGACAGGCTGCATCGGCACTGCTGCAGTCGCTCACAGAGGTCGAATGAACCCCGACGTCATCATTGTCGGGGGCGGTGCTGCGGGCTGCTTTGCCGCTGTGACCGCTGCGAGACGCGGCAGACAGGTGCTGCTGCTCGACGGAAACGACCGGCTCGGGCACAAGCTCTCGATCACGGGCAAGGGGCGCTGCAATCTCACCAACAACTGCGACCGCGACACCCTCATGCAGAATATTCCCCGCGGCGGAAGGTTTCTCTTCTCGGCGCTGTCGCGGTGCACGCCGCAGGATGTGATGGCGTTCTTCGAGGCAGAGGGCGTTCCGCTCAAGACAGAGCGCGGCAGACGGGTCTTTCCCGTCAGCGACCGCGCACAGGATATCGTGCAGGCACTCACCGCCGCGATGCAGGATGCGGGCGTGAGGGTCCGTCTCGGTGCGCGCGTCCGCTCGGTGACCGTCCGGGACGGCTGCTGCACGGGCGTCCGGCTTGCCGACGGCACGGAGATCGGCGCGGAATCCGTGCTGCTGGCGACCGGCGGCATGAGCTACCCGCGCACCGGCTCGACCGGCGACGGGCTGCGCATGGCAGAGAAGCTCGGGCTTGCCGTCACACCGATGCAGCCCTCCCTCATTCCGCTGGAAACCGCGGAGCCTGACCCGCAGGAGATGCAGGGGCTCGCGCTGAAAAACGTCACACTGACCGTGACCCGCGGAAAAAAGCGCATCTTCTCCGAAATGGGCGAGCTGCTCTTTACCCATTTCGGCGTTTCGGGTCCGCTCGTGCTGACCGCAGGCAGCCTGATCGAGCCCGACGCCGTGCCGGAATACGCACTGCATATCGACCTAAAGCCCGCGCTGACTGCACAGCAGCTCGATCTGCGCATTCAGCGGGATTTTGCTTCGGCGCCGAATAAATCGGCTGCCAATGCGCTGCACGGGCTGCTCCCCGCCTCGATGCTGCCGGTGATGCTCCGGCGCGCGGGACTGCCCGGCGAACAGAAGGTCAACGCCGTGACAAGGACACAGCGCAGCACTCTCGTGCAGTGTCTCAAGGACTATACGCTGACGCCGACTTCCATGCGTCCGGTCACCGAAGCGATCGTCTCCCGCGGGGGCGTTTCGCTCAGGGAGATCAACCCGAACACAATGGCGTGCAAGCGCATCACGGGGCTGTTCATCGCCGGTGAGCTGCTCGACGCAGACGCATTCACGGGCGGCTTCAATCTGCAGATCGCCTTTGCGACAGGCTATGCCGCGGGGCTGAACCTTTGAGGAGAATCATATGGGCGAGGCAATTTTGCTTTTTATCATCATCATTTTCATGCTGGCTATAGCGCTGATCAGTCTGGTGATCGGTGCGGCTGCCGGTGCCGCCGGTGCACACAGGGACGCCAAAAATCTGCACCAAGCCGAAACGATCACGGCAAACAGCCTTCGCACGGAGGGCACCTATGCCGACGTGCAGGTCGTGCAGGATGCGATGCCCTCGGCGATCCCGCTGCACTATAAGCTCTCGGTGCAGTTTGTCGGCACCGACGGGCTGCTGCACCGCGCGTTCATCGGCATCAATTCCGCACATCAGCTTCCGGTTCAGATTGGCGGGAGCGTCCGCCTCTGCGTGTTCCCCGCACCGCTCATCAAGCCCGACGAGCGCGCCTTCGACCCGAACCGCGGCGCCGACGGCAGGATCACCGACGTCATCCGCTTCTGCGCGTGGATGGGCGCACCGGTCGACGAGACCGGAACGGTCATGCGCGAGGAGGACATGCACCTCATGTGTGATGACCTTCGTGCGCGCGTGAAGCAGTCTGAGCGGGTGCGCAATATCATGCTGATCGTCACCGGGATCACACTGCTGCTGACGATCGGCATTTCGTCATTCTTCTTTACCAGACTGTGAGGTGCTGTTATGCCGAAAGGGATTCTCATTGCACTGGTCATTCTCGTCATTCTGACGGTGATCTGGTGCATGATCAGCGGGTCGCTCATTCGCTACGGGCAGCGCGAGATCAACGCCGTCAACGAAAAAATCAGCAAAATGAAGGCGGTGAAGCGGTTCACCGCGACCGTTGTTTCGACCGAAATTCTCAGCGGGTGGTCTGTGCTGATGTGCAAGCCCGATGACGGCTCGGAGGGATTCTATCTCAAGACAACAAACCGCTCGATCACGCCGAACACAAGACTTGGCTTTGTGCAGTTCGATGACTTCCCGGAAAAGGACGAGGTGCTGCGCAGCAGTCAGGTGCGCCCGGACGAGGAATTCGGGACGCGCATCCCCGATTACGACTACGATCGGGTGATCAGCAAGCTGCAGGGCGACATCAGCAGCGGCAGGTATTTCATCCACCTCGGCAGCTGGCTCATGAAGGTCGGAATGATCATCGCGGTGCTGATCTTCGTCATCCTCATGATCGCGCTGATCGTCTGGAAAAAACATCACTGAACGAAAGGAACCGTGCAGAAAATGCTCGATAAGATCATTATCCGCGGTGCCAGAGAGCACAACCTCAAAAATGTCAACCTCGAGATTCCGCGGGACAAGCTCATAGTATTCACGGGGCTTTCGGGCTCGGGAAAATCCTCCCTTGCCTTTGACACGATCTACGCAGACGGACAGCGGCGCTATATGGAGTCGCTGTCCTCTTATGCGCGCATGTTTCTCGGGCAGATGGAAAAGCCCGACGTCGACAGCATCGAGGGGCTCTCCCCTGCCATCTCCATCGACCAGAAGACCACCTCGAAGAACCCGCGCTCCACGGTCGGCACCGTGACCGAGATCTACGACTATCTGCGTCTGCTCTATGCGAGGATCGGCATCCCGCACTGCCCCGTCTGCGGCAGGGAGATTCTGCAGCAGACGGTCGATCAGGTCGCGGACAGCATCATGGAGCTGCCGGAGGGCACGAAGCTCCAGATCCTCGCGCCGATCGTCCGCGGACGCAAGGGCGAATATTCCAAGGAGCTCGAGCAGGCAAAGAAATCGGGCTATGTGCGTGTGCGCGTCGACGGCATCGTCTACGATCTCTCCGAAAAGATCAAGATGAACAAGAACCAGAAGCACAATATCGAGATCGTCGTCGACCGCCTTTCGGTCAAGCAGAGCATCCGCTCGCGCCTTGCCGATTCGCTCGAGACAGCATCCGCGCTCTCGGACGGGCTCATTCTCGCGGATATCGTCGACGGGGAGGAAAAGCTCTATTCGCTCTCCTACGCCTGCCCCGAGCACGGCATCTCCGTCGAGGAGCTCACCCCGCGCATGTTCTCCTTCAACAACCCCTTCGGCGCCTGCGAGACCTGCACGGGTCTCGGCGTCTTCCGGGAGATCGACCCGGAGCTGCTCATGCCGAACATGGACCTCTCGGTGCAGCAGAGCGGCTTCAAGGTCGTCGGCTGGAATTTCAAGGACCCGAAATCCGTCGCGAATATGTACGCCAATGCGCTGCACGAGGAATACGGCGTGCCGCTGGATGTGCCGCTGCGCGAGCTGACGCAGGAGCAGCTCGACCTGTTTCTCTGGGGCACGGGCGACCATGCGCTGACACTGCATCAGGCGCCGGAATACGGCGGCGCGACCTATGTGCACCCCTTTGAGGGGCTGATCCCGAATCTGAAGCGGCGCTATCAGCAGGCAGGGCAATGGGCAAAGGACGAGCTCGAGCAGTATATGTCCGAGGTCCCCTGCCCCGACTGCAAGGGGCGGCGGCTCAAGCCGATCTCGCTGGCGGTGACGGTCTGCGGGCTCGACATCGACACGCTCTGCCGCAAGAGCGTGAATGAGCTGGTCAGGCTCTTCAACGGGATTCAGCTCACCGAGCGCGAAATGATGATCGGGCGGCTCATTATCAAGGAGATCCGGAACCGGCTGCAGTTTTTACAGTCGGTCGGGCTCGGCTATCTGACGCTAGCACGCGCGGCGGGCTCGCTCTCCGGCGGCGAAAGTCAGCGCATCCGGCTCGCGACGCAGATCGGCTCCTCACTGATGGGCGTGCTCTATATCCTCGACGAGCCGAGCATCGGGCTGCACCAGCGCGACAACGAAAAGCTCATTGCGACGCTGAAAAGCCTGCGCGACTGCGGCAACACGCTGATCGTGGTCGAGCACGACGACGACACGATGCG
>JAEELE010000125.1 GCA_016288755.1 Oscillospiraceae bacterium | reverse complement strand
ATGACCGTATTCTATAACGCGAAAAAGGGCAGGCATCCCGTTTTCGCAAAATGGTTTTTCTATGCCTTTTATCCGGCACATTATCTGATCATCTTTCTGATCGAACGCTTTACACGCGAACGGAGGTACTTATGAGAGAGGCAACCGTCACACGCAACACAAGAGAAACGCAGATCACCGTCACCGTGCGGCTCGACGGCAGGGGCGAGAGTGATATCTCGACCGGCATCGGCTTTTTCGACCACATGCTGACCGCGCTTTCGAGGCACAGCGGCATCAGCATGACGGTGCGGGTCAAGGGCGATCTGGAGGTGGACGGGCATCACAGCGTCGAGGACACGGGTATCGTGCTCGGGCAGGCGCTGAACAAAGCACTCGGCGACAAATCCGGCATTGCCCGCTACGGCAGCGCCTATATCCCGATGGACGAGGCGCTCTCCTTCTGTGCGCTCGACCTCTCGAACCGCCCGTTTCTCGTGTTCCGCGGCGAATTCACGAATCAGATGATCGGCAGCTATGACGCCTGCCTCACCGAGGAATTCTTCCGCGCACTGGCGGTCAATGCGGGCATCACGCTGCATCTTGATATGTGTTACGGCAAAAACGATCACCACAAATGCGAGGCGCTCTTCAAGGCATTTGCGCATGCCCTGAAGGCGGCGGTCGCGGAAACTGACGGCACTGTGCTGTCCACGAAAGGAGCGCTCTGAATGATCGCGGTCATCGATTACGGCGCAGGCAATCTGTTTTCGGTCTGCAATGCGCTGACATTTCTCGGCATCCCGCACGAGGTGACAAAGGACGCCGCCGTGCTTGACAAAGCCGACGCGGTGATTTTGCCGGGCGTCGGGGCATTCCCCGCGGCAATGGAGGCGCTCACGGCGACCGGGCTGACTGATACCATCATCGAAAATGCAAGGAAAAAGCCGCTGCTGGGCATCTGCCTCGGCATGCAGATGCTCTTTGACCGCTCCGACGAAATGGGCGACACTTTGGGGCTCGGGCTGATCCCCGGATATGTCAGCCGCATTCCGTCGCAGCGGGTCATCATCCCGCACATGGGCTGGAATGAGCTTGTCATCACGCAGGACTGCCCCCTGCTCAGCGGGCTCGACGCACCGGTCTACACCTATTTTGTGCACTCCTATCAGGCGTTCTGCGACGACGCGAACATTGTCGCCTACTGCGACTACGACGGCAAGGTTCCGGCGCTGGTCACCGACGGCGGATTCGTGTTCGGCGCGCAGTTCCACCCGGAAAAATCCGGCGAGCAGGGGCTGATGATGCTCCGCCGCTTTGAGGAGATGGCAAGATGATCATATTTCCTGCAATCGACATCATCGGCGGACAGTGCGTGCGGCTCGTCAGGGGCGACTACGCGACGGCATCGAAGGTCGCGGAGGACCCGCTGGAGACCGCGAAGCAATTCGAGGCTGCCGGTGCGAAATGGATCCACATGGTCGATCTCGACGGCGCAAAAGCCGGGCATCCGGTCAACACCGCGATCTATGAGCGCATCGCGAAGGAGACCGCGCTTAAGGTCGAGGTCGGCGGCGGCATCCGCACGCTCGAAACGGTCGGGGAATATCTGTCGCTCGGCATCGCCCGCGTGATCCTCGGGTCTGCGGCGCTGAAAAACCCGCAGCTCGTCACCGATGCGATCGAGCGCTTCGGCAGCGACAAAATCGTCGTCGGCATCGACGCGAAGGACGAAATGGTCGCGACCGAGGGCTGGCTCGAGACCAGCAGCGTGCACTACATCGCACTCGCGAAGGAGATGATCGCGCGCGGCGTGACCACCTTCATCTTCACCGATATCTCCAGGGACGGCACGCTCTCGGGCGTCAATGTGCAGCAGCTCCGGGCGCTCGCCGAGGCGACTGCCGGTCAGTGCAATATCGTTGCATCGGGCGGCGTGCACACCCTTGATGATATCATCGCCTGCCGCGAGCTCGGGCTTTACGGCACCATCTGCGGCAAATCGCTCTATCAGGGCACGCTCGATCTGCACGAGGCGATCGAAGCCGCCGATACGCTCCGCATCCGCCCGATGACGATGGACGACTACGACGCGGCATACGCGCTCTGGCTCGCGTGCGGCAACGGGCTCAACAATGTGGACGATTCGCGCGAGGGCATTGCGCGCTATCTCGCACGCAACCCCGATACGACCTTTGTCGCGGAGGAAAACGGCGTGCTGGCAGGGGTCATTCTCTGCGGGCACGACGGGCGCAGAGGATTTATCCAGCACATGGCAGTCGCGCCGCAGTTCCGCAGAAGGGGCATCGGCGCAAGGCTCGTCAGCCGGGCGCTCGAGGCGCTCAGAGCGCAGCAGATCACCAAGGTCGCGCTCGTCGCGTTCAAGAAAAACGCGGGCGGCAACGCCTTCTGGGAGCAGCAGGGCTTCACGGTGCGCGACGACCTCAACTACCGCAATCTCGCGCTGGTTGAAATGATCCGGCACGACCCGGATTATGTGCAATAAACACATTGATACAGAAAGACAAATACTGACACGAAGGATTGCAATACTTCCAGATTACAAACAGATTACAAAAATGGAGGTATTCTTATGAAACGCAAGATCATCGCTTCCGTTTGTCTGGCGGGCGCACTCATGCTGACAGCCTGCGGACACGGCACTATCAACCTGATGGCGGGCATTCCGGTCAGAACAGTGCAGACCCAATCGCCCGACGAGCGGTTCCGCGCGGCGCAGACCGACTTTGCAATCGGGCTGCTGCGCGGGGAAACCGGACAGAATCCCGGCAAGAACATTGTACTGGCACCCTGTTCCCTCGCGCAGACGCTTGCCATGGCTGCAAACGGCGCGAAGGGCAGCACACGCACCGAGCTCGAACAGGTACTCGGCGGCAGGATCAGCGAGCTGAACGGCTTTTTTGCCGGCATCCGGCTGCCGCGGGTCAAGGAGGGAAAGCAAAGGCTTCTCTCGGCGAACTCCGTCTGGATCCGTGAGATGAACGGGCTCCGTACCGTGCCGGAATTCCTGCAGACAAATGCCGACTGCTACGGCGCGGACATCTTTTCCGGCGATTTCGGCAGCAGCACTGTCTCCGACATGAACAGCTGGATTCGCAAACAGACCGGCGGTGCCTTTGGCGATGCGGCAGAAACGCTCGGCGACAATACCGTGCTCTGTCTGCTCAACGCGCTCAGCTTTGCGTCGGAATGGGAAACGGAATATGAGAAAAAAGACATCCGGAGCGGCAGTTTTTCCCCGGCATCGGGCGGAACGCAGCAGGCGGAATATATGTACTCCGATGAGGATGTGTTCCTCCGGTCAGAGGACGCGGTCGGCTTCACCAAGCCCTACAAGGAGATCGGCGGGCATCAGTACGAATTTCTGGCGGTGCTCCCGAACAGTGACCGTTCGCTTGACGAGTATCTGCAGACGCTGACCGCGGAGACGTTCCCGCAGCCTGCAAAAGATGCCTGCAGCCGCGCTGTTCTGCCGAAATTCGGCTTTGAGACTGACGCTGTGCTGGACGGCACGCTGAAGGACATGGGTGTGGTCAGCGCATACAGCGAACATGCGGATTTCACCGGCATGGCTGCCACAGACAGCGGGAACATCTATCTCGGCAGAGTGCAGCAGAAGGTGCGCATCGACGTTGATGACAAAGGCACCAGAGCAGAGGGCATCACGATACAGCTTCATGAGAACTCCGCGGCGGACCCGGTTCCGCAGGGACAGCAGCAGGTCGTGCTCGACCGCCCGTTCCTGTTTATGATCCGTGACTCCGAAAACGGCATTCCGCTGTTTATCGGCGTGGTCGAGACTATCACATAAGGAGAGCAATATGCTTGCAAAACGCATTATCCCGTGCCTTGACGTGCGGCACGGCAAGGTGGTCAAGGGCGTCAATTTTGAGGGCGTGAAGGATGTCGGCGATCCGGTCGCCTGTGCCGCAGAATACAACCGGCAGGGCGCGGACGAGATCGTGTTCTATGACATTGTTGCGTCGCACGAGGGGCGCGGCACCTTCCTCGACGTCGTGCGCGAGACCGCAAAGCAGGTCTTTGTCCCGCTGACGGTCGGCGGCGGCATTTCATCGGTCGCCGACATGCGCGAAACGCTCCGCGCAGGCGCCGACAAGATCAGCATCAACTCGGCGGCGGTCAAGAATCCGCAGCTCATTTCCGACGGCGCAGAGATTTTCGGCTCGCAGTGCATCGTGGTCGGCATCGACGCCAAGCGCGACGGCAGGGGCGGCTTCACGGTCTACGCCAACGGCGGACGCATCGACATGCACGTCGATCTGCTGGAATGGGTCACGGAGATCGAACAGCGCGGCGCCGGTGAGATCTGCCTCAATTCCATCGACACCGACGGCGTGCGCGGCGGCTTCGACCTCGAAATGCTGAAGGCCGTCTGTGCGCGCGTGCGCATCCCGGTGATCGCCTCGGGCGGCGCGGGAAAGCTCAGCGATTTCGCAGAGGTCTTTCAGGAGACCGACGCGACCGCGGCACTGGCGGCATCGCTCTTCCACTTCGGCGAGCTGACGATTCCGCAGGTCAAGGCAGACTGCCGCAGCAAGGGCATTGCGATGCGGTGAAAAGCGGTGTCTCCGACGGATTTATTATGGGGCTCTGCCCCAAACCCCGCCAAAGGGCTATTAGCCCTTTGGAATCCCATTTTGAGAAAATTGCGTAAGTGACGGAACAACTCCTCACTCCTCACTTCTCATTTCCCGCAAGGAGCATATTATGCGTGACATCCTGATTTCCTATTGCGCCCCGATCATTGCGGTGATTTCGGTGCTGGAGCTGTTGGTGACAGTCCTTCTGTTCGCCGACTTCGCAAAGAAAAAATCGCCTGCCGTGCTGCTCATGGCGCTGATCGCGCTCGGGCTGACCTTCGACGGCTGTGTGATGGCGCTGGGCGCGGTGCTTCCGGCGGGCGTGCTCGAGCCGCTCTCCCGCGTGCGCTATATCGCACACGGTCTGCTGATCCCGCTCAACATCGCCCTCTGCGGCTATGTGCTCGACTGGGAGGGCACCAAAAAGCAGAGTGTTCTGTGGATTGTCACTGCGGTGATCTGTGTGCTCGGTGCAGTGAGCGGCTTTGCGCGGCAGACGGAGCTGCGTGAGCTCGGCGGCGTGCTGCGCTATGCATCGGCAGGTGCGCCGGTCTGGGCGGAGAAGATCAACCGCGTGCTCTCCTTCGGCACCGTGCTCCCGCTGCTCGCCGCAGGCGTCGGCGTGATCGTGAAAAAGAAGAACCCCTGCATCTTCCTCGCGGCATTCCTGATGTTCGCGTTCTCGGCACTCGGTCCGGCGACGGGCAATGCCGACCTGATCTTCCTTATCAGCATGTTCGGCGAGCTGCTGATGGTGTTCTTCTTCCTGCTGCACGAAAAGAAGTCCGAATAACATGGAGTAACCGATACACGATGAAGCTGATCAACAAGCTATTTCACGGCATCGAAATGACATGGCGGCGCATCATCATTGCCGCCGTGCTGATCGCGGTCTATACCGCCGCGGTGCTGCTGATTCCCGCATTCGCGCTGACCTCTGTGCGCGATATCGGCGGCGATATCCCCTGCTGGATCCTGTTCGCCCTGATCATCATCTCCAACTGCAAAACGGCGAAGGACGCCGCTGCAAAGACCTTTGTGTTCTTTCTCATTTCGCAGCCGCTGATCTACCTGTTTCAGGTGCCGTTTTCGGCGCTGGGCTGGTCGCTGTTGGGATACTATCCGCCGTGGGCGCTCTGGACGGTGATGACGGTCCCGATGGCACTGATCGGCTGGCACACGCGCAAGACCGGCTGGCTGGCACCGGTCATTCTCTCGCCGATGCTCATTCTGCTGGCAGACAGCGCAGTGGGATATCTCTACGGCTTCCTGAAATTTCCGCCTTATAAGATCCTCTCGTGCATCGCCTGCCTGATCTTCATTTTCATGCTGATTCACGGCATTCTGCCGGAGAAAAGGCAGCGCGTGCTCGCGTGGGCGATCGTCGCCGTGACGCTTGCGGTCAGTGCGTTTATCATCTTCCGCAGCGGGATCGTGCTGGGCACCGGCAATGTGGTTCTGCCCGAGGGCGTCAGCTATTCCGACGTTGCCTCGGTCGGGACCGCAGATGAAGCGATCGCTGCGGCAAGGCTTGATGACGGCCGGCAGGAAATCGTGTTTTCAATGAAAAAGACTGACGAAACCACGCTGACCGCCTATGACCGCGACGGCAATGTGCTCGCGGTGTACCGCGTGTGGGCGTTTGAAAATACTGATATCAACGCGTTCAGCGTCCGGTTTGAACAGCTGGAGCCGAAGCCGTAAAGGAGAGCCTATGAGAAATCTGACCCTGCGCCCGGCGGCGTACTGGTACTGGCTGCATCTGCCGCGGGAGGATGTACGATATTGAAGCAAAGAAATGTGTCGTCCTCGCCTCTGCCGCGCATGATGCGCGCGGTCCTTCTGCTTGGAACGCTGGGCTGTATCGTATGTTCGGTGCTGTACCGTCAGGGCGGTATGCGCCGGGCACATACCGCCGCGATCATCTGCGGAATGTTTGCGTATCATATCGGCATCCGGTTTCTGTCGCCCGTGCTGCTGACTGCTGCATTTCACCGAAGCTATGACCCGAACGGACGGTGGTTCCGGCAGAGGGCATGGGAGCCGCGGTTATATCGGCTGCTGCGCGTCAAGCACTGGAAGCGGTATGTCATCGCCTATGATCCGGATGAATTTTCTTTTTCGCTGCATACGCCGGCGGAGATCGTCCGCAATATGTGCCATGCGGAGGCGGTGCACGCTCTGATCGTGTTCCTGAGCTTCACCACGCTTCTGTTTGCGATCCCGTTCGGTTCGTTCCGGGCATTTCTGATCACCGCGGTCGGCGCGGCGGCGGTCGATCTGAGTCTGGTGATCGTGCAGCGATACAACAGACCGCGTATGCAAAGGCTTGCAGAGAGCACACGAATGCAGAAGATGCTGTCTGCGACAGAGAAAGTCTCATAAGAAAATATTTTTATATAAAAGGAGAAAACCCCAATGACACTTTACGAAGAGCTCAAGCGCAGAGGGCTGATCGCCCAGACCACCGACGAGAAGGAGATCGCCGACCTGATCAACAACGGCAAGGCGACCTTCTACATCGGCTTTGACCCGACCGCCGATTCGCTGCATGTCGGGCACTTCATGGCGCTGTGCCTGATGAAGCGCATGCAGATGGCAGGCAACAAGCCGATCGCGCTGGTCGGCGGCGGCACCGGCATGATCGGCGACCCCTCGGGCAAAACCGACATGCGCAAAATGCTGACGCCCGAGACGATTCAGCACAACTGCGAATGCTTCAAGAAGCAGATGGGCAGATTCATCGACTTTTCCGAGGGCAAGGCGCTGATGGTCAACAACGGCGACTGGCTCCTGAGCCTCAACTACATCGACGTGCTCCGCGAGGTCGGCGCGTGCTTCTCGGTCAACAAGATGCTGTCCTTTGAGTGCTACAAGCAGCGCTGGGAGAGAGGGCTCACCTTCCTCGAATTCAACTACATGATTATGCAGAGCTACGATTTCTACAGACTGTTTCAGGATTACGGCTGCAACATGCAGTTCGGCGGCGACGACCAGTGGGCAAACATGCTCGGCGGCACGGAGCTGATCCGCAAGAAGCTCGGCAAGGATGCCTACGCCATGACAATCACGCTGCTGCTCAACTCCGAGGGCAAGAAGATGGGCAAGACCGAGAAGGGCGCCGTCTGGCTCGACCCGGAGAAGACCTCGCCCTACGATTTCTTCCAGTACTGGCGGAATGTCGGCGATGCCGACGTCATCAAGTGCCTGAAGATGCTGACCTTCCTGCCGATCGAGCAGATCGAGGAGATGGAGCAGCACCTCGATTCCGGCGCAGCCTACAATCAGGCGAAGGAGACGCTCGCCTACGAGCTGACCGCGCTGGTCCACGGCGAGGAGGAAGCGAAAAAGCAGCTTGACGCCGCAAAGGCGATCTTCGCGGGCGGCGGCGTCAGCGACGACATGCCGACCACGACCCTCACCGCGGACGATCTGACCGACGGCACGATCGGCATTCTGACGATGCTGGTCAAGGCGGGGCTCTGCCCCTCGAACGGCGAGGCGCGCCGGCTCGTGCAGCAGGGCGGCGTCACCGTCAACGACGAAAAGGTCACCGACCCCAAGACCCAGTATGCCCCCGGCGCCGATCTCATCGTCAAAAAGGGCAAGAAGGTTTTCCACAAGGTCACATTTGCATAATTCCGGATCAACCGAAAACAGGGAGGAACATCACGCATGACGGACAGTGTTGCAAGACAGCTCTCGCAGATCTATGAGCAGTGTGCGGTCTGTGAGCAGAAGGGCTATCAGGTGCAGACTGCGGGCAAATCCAATCAGGATTATCTCCGCTTTGCGATGCTCAAATTCTATGTCTATCTCAGCAGCTCGAACGGCAATATCTCCATGACCGAGATCGCCTATCTCAATGACGCGCTGGGCTATTCCATGTCGGCGGATCAGATCGACCGCTTCAATGTCAGCAGTAAGATCACGAAATACAGCCTGAAGGACAGTCTGATCACGATGATGATGCCCTTCCTCAAATGCGATCTGGAGACCTCTCCGATCGGCGGGATGAGTCTTGCCTTCATCGAGTTCATCAATCAGGCGGGGCTCGATTTCATGACCTGCGACGGCACCGGCACCGACCCGCTCATCATGCGTGACCTGAGCGCACTGGTGCTCCAGCTGCGCAATTTCCGCATGGAGTACATCACCAACTGGGAAAACATGATCCGCGAGCAGAAGCGCCGCGAGGAAATGGCAAAGCAGCGTCCGATCATCCCGCCCGGCGGCAATTCCCCGTGGGGCAGCGGCGGATTCCCGGGGCAGCCTCCGCAGCCCGGTACGCCGTTCACGCCCGGCACGCCGAACACACCGCCGCAGCCGCCCGTGCAGAATCCCTTCCACCAGAACGGCAATCAGCCGCAGCAGCAGAACGGGCAGCAGCAAACCGCGCAGCCGCAAAAGCCCGAGGAGAAGGAAATGACCCTCGAGGGGCAGCTCGCAAAGCTCGAGGAGCTGACCGGTCTGCAGGCGGTGAAATCCGACCTCAACAGCCTGATCAACCTCATCCGCGTGCGCAAGATGCGCGAGGACAGAGGCATGCCGCAGTCGCCGATGTCGCTGCACATGGCGTTCATGGGCAACCCCGGCACCGGCAAGACGACCGTTGCGCGCATTCTCGCGGGCATTTACAAGTGCATGGGCGTGCTCTCGAAGGGGCAGCTCGTCGAGGTCGACCGCTCCGGGCTGGTCTCGGGATACGTCGGGCAGACCGCGATCAAGACCAAGGAGGTCATCGACTCGGCAATGGGCGGCGTGCTCTTCATCGACGAGGCGTATGCGCTGACCTCGAACACCGGCAAGGGCGATTTCGGGCAGGAGGCTGTCAACACGCTGCTCAAGGAGATGGAGGATCACCGCGATGACTTCATCGTCATTGTCGCGGGCTACACCGACCTCATGGAGGAGTTCCTCGACAGCAACCCCGGTCTGCGCTCGCGCTTCAACAAGGTCATCGTGTTTGAGGACTACATGCCCGACGAGCTGCTCGATATCTTCAAGAGCATCTGCACGAAATCCGGCATGACCCCGACCAAGGAGGCAGAGGACGCGGTGCTCGAATACTTCACGCTCCGCTGCGGGCAGAACCTCGACACCTTCGCAAATGCGCGCGATATCCGCAACTACTTCGAGAAGGCAATCACAAATCAGGCAAACCGTCTCGCGGCGATCGAATCGCCGACCAACGGACAGCTCACCACGCTGACGATCGACGATGTCAGCGGCATCGAGCTCAACTGAGAAAATGAGAAGTGAGAAATTGTCCTGCTTCTCACCGCTCATATTTCATATCAATGCAAACAGAAAGGAATTTACGGTTATGATTCTCATTACTATGGAAAACGGCAAGCAGATCAAGCTGCGCCTGCGCCCCGACTGCGCACCCATCTCCTGCGAAAACTTTGAAAAGCTCGTCCGGCAGGGCTTCTACAACGGGCTCTGCTTCCACCGCGTCATCCCCGGCTTCATGATTCAGGGCGGCTGCCCCAACGGCACCGGCACCGGCGGTCCGGGCTGGAACATCAAGGGCGAATTTGCCAACAACGGCGTCAACAATCCCCTGAAGCATACCCGCGGCGTCCTCTCGATGGCACGCGCACAGCATCCGGACAGCGCCGGCTCGCAGTTCTTCATCATGCACGCGGATGCGCCCTATCTGGACGGCAACTACGCGGCATTCGGCGAGGTGACCGAGGGCATCGAGGTCGTCGATGAGATCGCGGCTGTCGCGACAAACTACGCCGACAAGCCCCTCACCCCGCAGATCATGAAGACCGTCGAGATCATTCCCGACTGAGCAGGCAGAGAAGATGAACAGCATCGAGCTCGGCAATCTCACGCTGCATGCCAGAACCGCCTATGCCGTCATGTGCTTTGAGCGGTATGCCAAGGCGGTATATCCGACCGTGAATTACAGACCGGTCGCAGAAATGATGTGGCACCTCATCGACGGCAGCGACTGGCTGGAGGAAGCCGCATACAAATATTCCGAGATCATCCCCGAGTCTCTCTTTGAGGAGGAGACCTATGAGGCGTCCGCGTTCCGCTATCTGACGGAGCAGCAGTTCATGGTGTTCCGGCAGATCATCAACCGGGAGGACGCCGACCTCAACACGCTGATGCAGGCGGTGTTCGATATTGCGATGTCGTATGTCTACACCAGCGTGGAGCCCGGCGCCGCCGAGACACTGCCCTATCTGCAGAAGGTCATCGGCGTGCTGGAGAAGCATGCGATCGAACTGCCCGACCCGGAGCTTCTCTCCGATTACACGGCTCCGACAGACAGTCCGGCTGCATACCGCGGCTTTGACTGGATGGGCAGCGAGATCGACCCGGCGGAGCTGTCGGTATTCGGCGTCACGAAGGGCTCCTCGACGGTCGACACCTTCCGGCAGATCACCGTGACCGAAAACGGCTGCGAATGGCTCATCGAGCCCGAGGAGGGCGGTTATTCCATCATCCGGTGCCGCAACCGCGATCACCTGACGGCGCTCACCGTGCCCGCACAGTTCAACGGGATGCGCGTCAGCTCCATTGCCTCCAATGCCTTCGTGTTCAGCCCGGAGAGCGGCTGTCAGTATGTCGAAAGCCTGATTCTGCCCGACTGCATCCTCCGCATCGGCGACAATTTCTTCAAGGAGTGCCGCCGTCTCCGCACCGTGCAGATGCCGGCGGAGCTGCAGAAGATCGGTCACCTCGCGTTTCAGGCGGCGACCCGGCTCACAGAGATCAGGATCGGCGACTGCTGCACCGAGATCGGCTCGCGCTTCTGCGCCGACTGCACCGCGCTGGAGCATGTCAAGATCGGCTCGGCGCTGGAAACGATCGGCGAATATTCCTTCTACGGCTGCCCCTCGATGAAGACCTTCCTGTGCACGGCAAAGCTGCGGAAGATCGGCTACGGCTCCTTCTGGTGCAACCGCTGGGCAGATTCCATTCTGGACAACCCCATGACCGAGGCGCTCTACATGGGCAGGCGCGCCTGTGTGCTCTACCGCTATGTCAAGCGCAACCCGCCGTCCTTCGTGCGCATCGACGCAAAGGTCAAATATGTCTACGACTATGCCTTCGGCGGAGACGCATGGCAGAGCGGCGCCGTCATCACCGATATCTATCTGCCGGGTGTGCAGACGATCGGCGTTCACGCCTTCCGCAAGGTGCCGAATGCGACCGTGCATCTGAGCCGTTCGCTGATGATTATTACATACGGTGCCGACCGGCTGGATAAGGTCGCGGAATTCTGTCAGCCGGCTGCGGCAGTGTTTGATTTACCCTGATCAGACGCAGGGAAGAGGCTGGAGGCTAGAGGTTAGAAGCTGCGGTGCCGCGGACGGATGATGTAAAGTGTCCCGCCGCTTCTGCAATTCAACGGCAGAAACGGAAGTGACGGAACAACTCCTCACTCCACACTGCGCACTCCTAACTTGATTTCCTGCCTGCTTCCTCTTAAGCCAAACACGAAACCATACTGCACGCCCCCGTCTCGGGGGTGTTGCTGAAAATGAGGGCGGGTGAGAGCCGCCCAGAAGGAGCGTGAAACCGCATGAAGCCGCTGATCCCCGCCGCCGCTGCAACGCTCGGCACTTGGGCAGTCATTGAGAATACCGTTCTGCTCCGCACCGTCCGCTATGCCGTGACGCTGCCGGGTCTGCCGCGCCTTCTGCAGATCTCCGACCTGCACAGGCGGCATTTCGGTCACGGGCAGCAGCGGCTCATCCGCAGATGTGCCGCGTGCAGACCGGAGCTCATCGCGGTCACAGGCGATCTGGTCTCGCGCACCGTCACCGATCTCAGCGAAACGGAGCAGCTCCTGCGCCGTCTGCGCGCGCTTGCACCGGTCATCGCAGTGTTCGGCAACCACGAGCTCGATCTCCCGCCTGCGCAGGAGGCGGAGCTCCGCGCGCTGTTCAAAGCCTGCGATGTGCAGCTGCTCGACAATGAGATCATCCGCATCGGGGGCATCCCCTTTGCCGGGCTGACGCTCTCCTGTGCGCATTACCGCGGCGGCGGGCTGTTCGGTCTCAACGGCATCCGCAGCTGCACGGCTGACGACATTGCCGGTGTGCTCGGGCACGCGCCGGAAAACACCGTTCTGCTCGCGCACAATCCGCTGTTTTTCCCGGCTTATGCGGCATGGGGCGCGCGGCTGACGCTCTCGGGGCATATTCACGGCGGCTGCGTGCGGCTGCCGGTCATCGGGGGAGTGCTCTCGCCCGAGCGGCGCTTCTTCCCGTGCTATGACAAGGGCAGATTCCGCGCAGGTGCGTCGGAAATGATCGTTTCGGGCGGGCTCGGCAAGCTGCGGCTGTTCAATCCGCCGGAGCTCTGCCTCATCACGGAGGGATCCGCATGATCGGGCTGGTGCTCGGCGGCGGCGGTGCAAAGGGCGCCTATCAGGCAGGCGTGTGGAAGGCGCTGCACGAGATTCAGGTCCCGCTGCCCGACGGCAGTCACCGCCCCGCAGCAGATTTCATCGGCGGCATCATCGGGTCGTCGGTCGGCTCGCTGAACGCCATGCTCTTCGCGGCGTGCACGCCCGAGCAGGTCTATGAGGTGTGGAAAAACCTCAAGCGCGAGGATTTCTATTCGCTCCGCAGCCTCAGGCTCGACAAGACGCAAAAGCCGCGGCACAGGCGCTTCAACAGGGGCGCGCGGCTCGCAATCGGTGCGGCGGAGGTCGGTCTGCTGCATGCGCTGTTCCCGGGCTTCGGGCTGCAGCATGTGCTGCTCACCTATTTCTTCCTGAACGGCTCGCCCTTTACTCCGGCGGGGCTCAAGCAGATTCTCGACGACCGCATCGCCGACCAGCCGCTTCGCTGCCCGGTCTACGCGGTCTGCACGGAGAATGTGATGCCGCGGCGCGTCGATATCTTTTCGCTGGAGGACTACGACCGCGAAACGCAGAAGAGGATCGTCATCGCCTCTGCCAACATGCCCTTCCTCTATGCCGGTGCGATCGGCATTGAGATCGACGGCAAGCGCTATATCGACGGCGGCGTGATCAAAAAATACAAGATCCCGACCGAGGAGATGCACGCGCTGGGCTACGGCCGCACGATCACGGTCTGCTGCTCCAAGCAGAAATCGCCCGCGCAGCCGACGCTGCAGCATGTGGAGATTTCCCCGAGTGAGGACAACGGCGGGATCATCCGCGGCACGCTCGCGCTGACCCACATGCAGCGCAAGATCAACAGCAATCTGCTGCTCGGAATGGCGGATGCCCGTGCCAACCGGAACGCGATCACCGCGATGATACTGGAGGACCTGAAATCGGAGAATTAAAAAACAGCAAAGCCCTCAGAAACGCTCGCCTTGCGTTTCCGGGGGCTTTTGTCTGTATGCAGTTTGCAGCGTTACTGCTGCGCCGGCAGAATCACCTCTGCCGTGAAGAGAAATCCCGATGCCGTTTCCTTGCAGGACAGCTTCGGTATTCGTATATCAGCACGCATTCCGCAAGCGCCTTCCAGCACGGGAGATGTTCATCTGTCAGGAGCGCGCAGACGGTATCGAGCTGCTCTGTGTCGTGCACGATGATATCCCGTCCGCCCAGCCCGAGCGCATCGAGATACGCCGCGATGAGCGTGTCAAGCGCGCCGGGCTTCCGGAGATTGTGCGTCTCTTCGACGGACAGACCGCTGAGATCGACGGTGCTTTCCGCGATATCGAGCAGCATCGTGACCGTATCATAGGCGAGCGCATCGGCATGCTCCGTGCCGAGCGCTTCCGGAAGCAGCGTCATCTGCTGCTGCAGCTCCTCCGCGCTGTCCTTGCCGTTCAGCAGCTCATCGGCTGAATAGAACAGCGCCGTCTGCCCGAGCGAAATGCTGTATCTGCTGCTGTCAAAAAGGTCCTGCGAGACACGGACCGCAGGCAGCACAGCGACGCCGTAATCCGCATACAGCAGCCCGCAGGCACGGACAAATTCAGCCGCGGTCTGCGCTTCTCCGATCGCCGCAAAGCCCTTTTCCAGCGGCGCAAGACCGACGGTTTCCCTTGCTTCGGAATCCAGAAACTGCAGATACAGGTCGTGGATCTTCTGCGCGTCGCTGCCCTTTGGATAACTGCCGCCGCGGACGACCCGCAGGATCTCCTCCGTGAGGATCCGGTCGACCTGCTGCGCCGCAAGCCGCCCGGCGCTCTGCTCGGGCAGATCGGCGGGTATCTCGCTGCCATAGAGAAAATCGAAGTTCATGAAGCCGTAAAAATCATCCTGCAGGCGTATCCCGGCGCTTTCGCGGGTATAGACCGTGCGATCGGCGGGCTTCGGTTCATTCTGAATGACCTCCGGTCTGCATCCGGTCAGCAGGACCGCCGCTGCAAAACCACGGTGCTCCCGTCGGAGATGATCGCGTCATGGTCCTCCGTCATCAGCTCCGTCACACCGTCCGTGAACGCGCTGTACGCTCCGGAATCCTCATACACGACGCCCGCAAACTGTTCCCCGGCGATCGGGATATTCGTGATCCCGGTCGAAAACCCGCAGGACTACGAGGCACGCTCCAACATCATGTGGACGGCGACATGGGCGCTGAATACGCTTGTTTCCAGAGGAAAGACCGAGGACTGGATGGTGCACATGCTCGGTCAGGCGGTCGGCGCATACACGGATGCGACGCACGGCATGACGCTGGCGGCGGTATCGCTGCCGTATTACCGCTATATCAAGCCCTACGGCGTAAAGAAGTTTGCGCGATTTGCGGCTGAGGTCTGGGGCATCTCCGCCGAGGGCAGGAGCGAGGAGCAGCTTGCGGACGAGGGGCTTTCCGCGATGGAGGGCTGGATGAAGGAGATCGGGCTTGTGATGAATCTCAGAGACCTCGGCGCAGCGGAGGATATGATCGAAGGCATCGCCGATGCGACGATCATCCTGAACGGCGGCTATAAGGTGCTTGACCGGGATGCGGTCGTGCAGATACTGAAAGCGAGCATGTGAAATCAGGAGGTGTCTATGAGATCACTGATTATTTATTTCAGCAGAGCTGATGAAAACTATGCAGTCGGATACATCGACAAAGGCAATACCGAGATCGTCGCTGAGTTCGTGCAGGAGCTGACCGGCGCGGACCTGTTCAGGGTCGAGCCCGCTGTGCCGTATGCGGCTGACTACAAGACCTGCATCGAGGAAGCAAAGCAGCGGATCGGCAATGCACCGATCAGGGAGAAGCTGACCGATATCTCTGCCTATGACACGGTCTATATCATGAGCCCGGTCTACTGGGGGACCTTTGCGCCGGAGATGGAGACCGCGCTGACAGGGCTGGATTTCAGCGGAAAGACGGTCAGGGTGATCAGCACGCATGAGGGCTCCGGTCTCGGGCGGATGGTTTCCGATGTGAAGCGGCTCTGCCGCGGCGCAGATGTTGACAGCAAGGGACTGGCGATCAAGGGCTCAGAAGCGCGCAGCGCAAAGAATCAGGTGGCTGCATGGCTGTGACCGGTGCAGCATACTGGAATCTGCAGCAGCGCGCGCCGACGGGGGAGTGCCCCCATCATAATCAACAAATTCAGGGGACACCCGGCAGCGGGCCGTCCCCTGAAATCATTCTGTGCGGCTGCGCGAAGCGCCCCGATGCTGTCTGCGGATCCGAGCCCCGGCGTGTCCCCGCGGTCGGTCTGTCTCACAGGATATCGATATATTCCCCGTTCAGTGCTTTGTTCATGCTGCGGACGGCACAGAATTTTCCGCACATCGAGCAGCTGTCCTCATGCTCGGGCGCGCGGCTGTCGCGGATGCTTTTCGCAGTCTCCGGGTCGATCGCACATTCCCACTGCTTCTCCCAGTCGAAGCTGCGCCGCGCGTCTGCCATTGCGTCGTCAATGTCGCGGGCGTGCGGGATATGCTTTGCGATATCGGCAGCATGTGCCGCGATGCGCGATGCGATGATTCCCTGCTTCACATCCTCGACGTTCGGAAGTGCCAGATGCTCCGCGGGCGTCACATAGCAGAGGAAAGCCGCGCCTGCCGACGCCGCGATCGCGCCGCCGATCGCCGATGTGATGTGATCATAGCCGGGCGCGATATCGGTCACGAGCGGTCCGAGCACATAGAACGGCGCACCCATGCAGATCGTCTGCTGAATCTTCATATTCGCCGCGATCTGGTCGAGCGGGACATGCCCCGGGCCCTCGACCATGACCTGCACATCTCTTGCCCATGCACGCTTTGTCAGCTCGCCGAGGCGCACAAGCTCCTCGATCTGGCAGACATCGCTCGCGTCGGCGAGACAGCCCGGGCGGCAGGCGTCGCCGAGCGAGATCGTCACATCGTATTCTCTGCATATCTCGAGAATCTCATCGAAGTATTCGTAGAACGGGTTCTCCTGTCCGGTCATGCTCATCCACGCGAACACCAGAGAGCCGCCGCGGGAGACAATGTTCATCCTGCGCTTGTGCTTCCTGATCTGTTCGATCGTCTTGCGGGTGATGCCGCAGTGCAGCGTGACAAAATCCACGCCGTCCTCCGCGTGCAGCCGCACGACGTCGATGAAATCCTTTGCGGTGAGCTCGGCAAGGTCGCGCTGATAGTGGATCACGCTGTCATAGACCGGCACCGTGCCGATCATCGCGCGGCACTCCGATGTGAGCTTTCTGCGGAAGGGCTGCGTGTTGCCGTGCGAGGAGAGGTCCATAATCGCCTCGGCGCCCATATCGACCGCCGCGTTGACCTTCTGCATCTCGACGTCGTAGTCCTTGCAGTCGCGCGATACGCCGAGATTGACATTGATCTTGGTGCGGAGCATCGAGCCGACGCCGTTGGGCTCCAGACAGGTGTGCAGCTTATTCGCGCAGATGGCGACCTGCCCGCGCGCGACGAGATCGCGGATCTCCTCCTCGGTGCGGTATTCCTTTGCGGCGACCGCCTTCATTTCGGGTGTGACGATGCCCCTTCTTGCGGCATCCATCTGTGTGGTGTAATTTCTCATGGGTGTTTTCCTTTCAGGCATTTATTTCTCCGCGGCAAAGCGGGAATTGACATCAAACGCATGGTGCATCGGTCCGGCGCCGTGCCCCAGATCGAGCATCGCAGCCAGCGCGCCGGAGATATATTCCTTCGCACGGCTGACCGCCTCGTCAAGCGGGAATCCCTTTGCGAGATTCGCGGCGATCGCGCTGGAGAGCGTGCAGCCGGTGCCGTGCGTGTTGGGATTGTCGATGCGCTTTCCCTCAAACCAGCGGGTCCTTCCGTCTGCACAGAGCAGATCGTTCGCGTCATTGACACTGTGCCCGCCCTTGAGCAGCACCGCGCAGCCGTATTCCCTGCCGATCTGCTCCGCAGCCGCCTCCATCTCCGCGCTGCCGGTGACCGCCCTGCCCGAAAGCACCTCTGCCTCGGGAATATTCGGCGTCACGACGGCGGCGAGCGGCAGCAGCTCGCTGCACAGTGCCTCGACGGCATCGGTTTTCATCAGCGCGGAGCCGCTTGTCGCGACCATCACGGGGTCGACAACAATGTTCCGTGCTTTGTAATACCGCAGCCTGTCCGCGATCACACGGATCAGCGCGGCAGATGAAACCATGCCGATCTTGACGGCATCCGGGAAAATATCCTCGAACACGGCATCGATCTGCTGTGCGAGAAATTCCGGCTCTGCCTCCGCGATCGCTCTGACGCCGGTCGTGTTCTGTGCCGTGAGCGCAGTGACCGCGCTCATCGCATAGACACCGTTCAGGGTCATGGTCTTGATGTCTGCCTGAATACCGGCGCCTCCGCAGGAATCGCTCCCTGCGATGGATAATGCTGTTTTCATCGTATTCCTCCTCTGAAACATCGCATTACATTTCTATCGCGGCATAAGGTGGTGCCCCCGATATGCCGCACCCGGAGCCCGGGCTGGCGCTGTGCCGTCCGGGCGCACGACAGCGTTCGCCCGATCACGCGCCGGCACGCCGCTGATCGCGGCTTTTGCTGCGCTTCCTCTCCCGGCTTTTCGCGTTATCATTAGAATACGGCAACTGCAAATTGCGAATTGCGCATTCAGATAATCAAATTCCCAGCTTTTGCTTCATCGCATCCGACAGCGCACGCACTGCCGTCTCCGGGTCGTCCGCCTTCATGATCGCCGACACCGCACAGATTCCGGCGATCGGAATGCCCCGCAGCACGTCGATGTTGTCCTTGTTCAAGCCGCCGATCGCATTGACCGGAATCGGTACCGCGTCACAGATTTCCCGCAGCGTTTCAGTCGGTGTGAGCACGGTTTTCACCTTCGTTGTTGTGGGGAAGACCGCGCCGACGCCGAGATAATCCGCGCCCTGCGCATAAGCCTCCTGCGCCTGTGCGACGGTTTTTGCCGTTGCGCCGATGATGCGGTCATTGCCGAGGAGCTGCCGTGCGATGTCCACCGGCAGATCGCTCTGCCCGAGATGCACGCCCTCGGCATCCGCGGCGAGCATGACGTCCAGACGGTCGTCGATGATCAGCGGTACATGATACTGCAGCGCAAGCACGTGGACCTTGCATGCGAGCGCGAGATATTCCCGGGTGGAGCGCTCCTTTTCGCGCAGCTGAATCAGCGTCGCGCCGCCGCGCAGGGCAGCTTCAGTGCGGCGCAGAAATTCCGCCTCGGAGTAGGGCGTGCTGTCGGTGATGAAATACAGCCGCGTGTCAAGCATTTTCAATGTCGGTTTCCTCCAGATTGATGTATTGCTGCAGCACGCTGTCCGTGACTGTCGAGAGTGCATCCATGAGCTGCACGGAAAACGTCCCGCTGCCCCTGTCCGTCTGGGCGAGCTGCCCGCAGATGCCGAATACGGCACAGGCAGCAGCTGCCGCGCCGATCGGTGCGCCGGCGGAGAGATATGCCGCGCAGAGCGCCCCCTGCATGCAGCCTGTGCCGGTGACGGAGGCGAGCTGCGGCGTGCCGTTGTGAATGCGCAGAAGCCGCTTCCCGTCGGTGACAAGATCGGTTTCTCCGCTTGCCAATATCACCGTGCCGAGCCTGCGCGCCAGCGCCGCAGCGGTCTGCGCGGCGGCGTCAGGCGTGATGCCGCGGTCCGCGTCCACGCCCGACGCGCGGTAGCTGCTTTGATACAGCGCGGTGATCTCGGAATAGTTGCCCTTGATGACAGCGGGCAGAAAGTCTCCGGCGAGGCGGAGTGCATATTCGCGCCTGCTTGTGAGGCACGCCGCGCCGCAGACATCGAGCAGGAACGGAATGCCGTGCGCCGCCGCGGTCTGAGCGGAAATGCGCATGGACTGCCCGCGGATATCCGTGAAATTGCCGAGATTGAGCATCACCGCGCCTGCCGACCGCGTGATCACCGCGGCTTCGTCGGGATGCTCCGCCATCATCGGGCGTGCGCCTGCCGCAAGGATCACGTTGGCGCACGGATTGATCGAAATGGGATTCGTGATGCAGTGGATCAGGGGGCGCATCTCCCGGACCGCACTGCGGATTCTATTGATCAACAGCCTTTTTCCTCCCTGCCTGCATGATGATGTAATACAGAACCGCCGCTGCTGCAAATACCGCAGGTGCGCCGAACGCGATGTATTTCCAGACCGGCGCGGTAAAGGAAAACACCTTCATCAGCACCTCGACCGCCACGAACGCGATCGCGCCGCATGCAGCGATCGTCACGGCATTTGCGAGAACGCTCCCGCTCTCGTGATAAACCGGCGCGCCGAGCCTGCGCTGCATGTCCGCGAGCGTTCCGTTCTCCGCGAGCCTGTGCAGCAGGACATACGCGATGCTGCCGCCGATCAGCGTGCCGGCGATAAACGACGGGACATAGAACAGCCAGCTCAGCCCCTCTCTGCCCCAGAGAAACGTCATCACCGGGTAGGACACGACCGCCCCGATCACACCCGTTCCGAGCACCTCGCCGAGCACCGCAAAGAGGATTTTGCCGTTTGAGAGCCGGTAGAAGATGCCGGAGAGCAGTGCCCCGAACACCGCACCGGTCAGGGCGAGCGGCGGGATTCCCATGACTGCCATGCGGATCACGCCGATCAGCGCCGCACAGAGCAGCGAATACCACGGACCGAGCAGCACGGCGCAGACGATATTGATGAGATGTGCCATCGGGCACATGCCCTCGACTCTGAGGATCGGCGAGATCACAACACCGACTGCAACGAGCATGGAGAGCATGACCATTTTGCGCAGATTTGCATGTTTCACCTGAAATTCCTTCTTTCGCTTTTTTTCAGAATGCGGCTTCCGCACTCTGTCGGTCGGAGATCCCTTTCTCCCTCTCACCCCGAAACACGGGTTCCCATCGCAAAATACAAGACACAAGGCGCTCCCCTTCTATCCGCCCGGACAACCGGAATCGTTGTGCTGCCCTCCTTTTCGGTTTCGTTCACAGACCGACAGGACGAAAAAGCGGAGGCTTCCCCCAAAGGGCAGCCTCCGCATCCAAGCAAATCCGGCCTGTCCCTTCGTTGGAATTACCCAAATCAGGTTTACGGTCAAAGGTCACAACCTTTTTCTCAGCCTGTTACACAAGCTCCCGTCTTATCGGCAATGCTATTATACAACATTTTTCTGAAAAATGCAAGTGCTTTTTGAAGATTCTTTGATGAATGCCGTGTCCGGCGGCAGATGCAGTGCTGCACGGTGCCCGGTCATGCCGGGTGCGTCGATTTGTACCGGTCCAGCGCATCGGCGAGCTCCCTGTTTTTCGCCTCCTCGCGGCGGAGCAGCCTGACCGTGTTCAGAATCAGGATGCACACCGCGCACGGAACGAACACGATCAGCCCGCGCGGCGGGAACCAGCCGAAATACAGAATGAACGCGAGCATCGTGAGCAGCGCTGTGACCAGAACGAAAAACACGCGCAGGCTCGGCTTCATGCGCTTGATGAGCAGATCGCTGAGGAACAGCATGCGCAGTGCCGCCACGGTCATGACCGCAGCGAGAAGCTGCAGCAGAAATGCGGTCGGGAGCCCGCCGCTGCCGAGCGCGGTCACGGCAGTCTCCGCCCCGACCTCATCCCCGAGCAGCATGACGATGACCGTCATAAACGCCGCCGTCAGCCCGAAGGCGAACATCACGTTCAGGAAATAAGTCCAAAGATGCTTTTTCATATCATTTCACTCCCAGCTTTTGTTTGAGCGCGTCGGCATATTGACGCGACACGATGATTTGTTCTCCGGTCTCGAGCGTCAGCCGCAGTCTGCGGTCGAGCTCTGCCCTGAGCGAGCGGATGCGCTGCACCTGAACCAGAACGGATTTGCTGATGCGCAGAAACCCGCACGGCTCCAGCAGCTCCTCCAGCTCGTAAAGGCGCAGCCGGGTCTCCAGACAGTCGCCGGCGGTGTAGACAAAGGTTTTGCGGTCGACAGATTCCGCATAGACGATCTCGGATGCGTCGAGCACCGTCGTTTCTTCGCCGGCTGTCACTGTGATTTTCTGCTCGAGCAGATGCAGCGCTGCAAGGATCTGCTCAAGCTCCGGTGTGAGTCTCGGGCTGCGGATCAGGATCTCTGTTTCCTGAAACGCGCCGTCGATTTGCATTGAGATTTTCACGCGATCACCTCTCTGATTCACAGCATAGCACATATTCCGGCGGAATGCAAGTGCCTTTGCGTATCCTGCCGGATTTGCGGCGTGAGCTGCACAGGATGCATGCACATTTCGCCGGAACGGGTGCGGCGATTTGCGGGAAATATACAGCGGATTCTGCAAACGATCTCCGATATCTGTGCACGGTGCATAAATTTAATCACGATATGTCAAAACAATTCGTACTGAAAATGTTACGGTTTCGGTTGTGAAAGCCGGTCGGATTATGCTATAATAGAACCATAGCATACCGGAACCCCGCTCAGGGAGAAAGGCGAACGGGCAACGGAATGAGGCTGCCCACCTCAGTCACATGCACGGGAACCCCGAAAACAAATCTCAATGCAGAAAGGATGAAAATCATGACACACACCAAACCGCGATCACTCCTGACCAGACTGCTGAGCGGCATCTCAGCGCTGGCGACGGCGGCGCTGGCGCTGCCCGCTCTGCCGGCGATCACCGCGTCCGCAGGCGGGGACGCATACGATCTTTACGTCAGGGGCGTACAAGTCACCGACGACAACGCCAATAACATTCTGGGCGACGGCACAGCCTCCTACAACTATGAATCCAAATATCTTCACCTGAGCGGCGATCTGACCGATAGCTCCACCGTCATCTGGAGCGGCATTGACGGTCTGACCATTTCGGTCGACAAGGACATTACCATCACCGAGACCACCTCATACCTCTACTGCATCGCCGGCGAGAGAATGACCATCACCGGCGAGGGCAAGCTGACGCTCCGCAATAAGGTCAGCAACATTTCGACCGCTGTCAGTGTCAAGGGTCTGACGCTCGAGGATATTGACCTGACCGTTGAAGCCTCCGTCGGTATTCAGGGCAGCGAGGGCAGCGGCAGTCTGGATATCAAACACTCCAATGTGGATATTTCAGCTAACGCCGGCGCAGTCGTCAACTTCAATGACGGTGTGACCCTCACAGACAGCGTCATCTTTGAGCCGGAGCAGTATTCCATTTCAAACGGCTCGATCATGACGAACGGCAGCACTGCCGGAAGCGTGACAATCTATGCGGGCTACGATGTTGACGATGCATACGATCTGTATATCTGCGGCACGCAGGTCACGGGCAGAAACCGCTTCGATATTCTCCGCAACGGCGTATTCACCTTTGACAACGAGACGGCTACGCTCTATATCAAGAATAGCGCCACGATAACGACAGCGAAGCCTTTGATTAAAAACAATATCGACGATCTGACAATCGCCGTGGAAAACGACGCCACACTGGAACAGGACACGGAGGATGCATCATCTGTCATCTATACGAGCTCCAGCGCCACAATTACCGGTCCGGGCAAGCTGACACTGATCGGCAGCAACGCCGACTCCGGCATCAGGGCTGAATCCGGTGTTCTGACCATTAAGGGCGCCGATATTGATATTCAGGTACCGGCCAAGAGCTTAAACGGCTCCATGGGAAGCAGTCTGAATATCATCGGAAGCGACATCCACTGCGCCGGCACGATCTCCTATTTCAGAGATGGAATTGAGCTGGAATATGCAGAGATCACCGCACCGACAAATGCAAAGATCGATCTCAGCCTCCAGCATACCTACAATGTGTATACTGCAGACGGGGAGCTGGCAACGGATGTCACCATCTCCTCCACAGCACAGAGCTACCCGCTCTATATCGCCGGCACGTGGGTCAACGATCTCAACAAGAGCGATGTTCTGGGCAACGGTGTGTTCTTCTATGACTCGGAGAGCAAAATGCTGTTTGTCTACGAAAACTACTCCTGCGATGAAACGGTCATCTTCAATTCCGGCATTGAAGATCTGGTTATCTACACACTTAATAACTGTACGCTGCAATCGAATAAGCATGACAGCATTCTGATCGAAAAGGACACCGTGATTACCGGTCCCGGCGGGCTGACCGCGTGGGGCAATTACGCAGCGATCAGGATTACGTGCGATTCCGAACTGACGGTCCTGAATACCGATCTGGCGGTCTCCGGACAGGACGGCATCGTCGGCGACGAGTATCACGATGTATACGACTCACTGAAGGTCATCCATTCCAATCTGGAGCTCTGGGGCGGCAACGGCGGCGCCTGCTATGACCTGACCGGCGGCTTCGATCTGATCGGCTGCACAGAGACCACCCAATCCGTCCAGAAGCCCGTCGGCTTCTACAGCGGCAACAATTATCCGATAGATGAGGTGATAATCGAAGCGGATGTGAACTATACTGTCTATCCGCTCTCAGTCTGCGGCGTAGAGGTCAATGAGTTCAATGCAGCCGACATTCTCGGCAACGGCGCAGCTTCGTTCGACCTCGAGAACAATACGCTGCATCTCAAACGAAGCATCACATCAGCCATGGGCTATTATGTGCTGAATCTCTGGCGTGAAGGAATGACGGTCAGCGCGGACAATGATGTCACACTGAAAACGACTGAGTATCAGGCTGACTGCATCAACGCGGAAAAGAGTGTCACATTCACCGGTCCCGGAAAGCTCAGCCTCATTACCAACTATGACGGAATCTGGTGCACCGGCTCTGGCAATTCCGTTTTGTTCGACAACGCAGATGTCTCCATCCGCGGGCGTGGCGGCTTAATAGCAAGCAGTAGCAGTAACATTCCTTTGACCGTGCGCAATTCCGACATCGATATTGATGTAGACGATGAATGCGTAGCACTGAGCGGCTTTTCCTCAATCACGCTGACTGGCAGTGAGCTTGCCGGTCCGGAGGGCGTCTTTTTCAAGAACGGCACTGCAGTGGCGGAAACGCCCGAGGGAGAAAACTCTGCCGAATCTGTTATCATCAGCCGGATCAAGCCGAATATCACCGCACAGCCGCACAACCAGACCAATGTGCTGGGCTACACCGCGAAATTCAGCCTGACCGCCGAGGGCGAGGATCTCACCTATCAGTGGCAGATGAACAGCGGCAGCGGCTGGAAGAATTCCGGCGGCGACGGCGCGACCACGAACACCCTGAGCATCCCGATCACCACCGGCAGAAACGGCAATAAGTACCGCTGCATCGTCACGAACGCATACGGCGGGCAGACGATCTCCGACGAGGTCATGCTCAAGGTCAAGACCAAGATCACCACGCAGCCCGCAAGCGTCACCGCACCGATCGGCGATGTTGCAAAGTTCACCGTGGCGGCATCCGGCGTGGGTCTGACCTATCAGTGGCAGTACAACAAGGGCGACGGCTGGAAGAACTCCAACGGAACCGGCTCCAAGACCAACACCCTCAGCATCAATGTGGCAGCAGGCTACAACGGCTACCAGTACCGCTGCATCATCAACAACACCAACAACCAGCCGCAGACCTCCTCGGCGGCAACGCTCAAGGTCAAGACGAAGATCACCGCACAGCCCGCAAGCCTCACCAAGCCAGTCGGCGAAGCGGCGAAATTCACTGTGACTGCTACCGGCGTGGGTCTGACCTACCAGTGGCAGTACAACAAGGGCGACGGCTGGGCGACCTCCAACGGCACCGGCTCCAAGACCGCAACCCTGACCATCAACACGGCAGCCGGCTACAACGGCTACAAATACCGCTGCGTCATCACCGATGCCAACGGCACCAAGACCTATTCGAGCGCGGCAACGCTGAAAGTCAAGACGACGATCACCGGACAGCCCAAGGCGGTCAGCGCGGCAGTCGGCACGGCTGCGAAGTTCACCGTCACCGCGACGGGCGCAGGGCTGAAATATCAGTGGCAGTACAACAAGGGCGACGGCTGGAAGACCTCCAATGCGACCGGCTCGAAGACCGCGACGCTCAGCATCAACACCGCAGCAGGCTACAACGGCTATCAGTACCGCTGCATCGTCACCGATGCAAGCGGCGCGACGGTGACCTCCTCCGCGGCAAAGCTGACCGTCAAGACGGCGATCACGACCCAGCCCAACGGCGTCAACACGACTGTCGGCAGCACCGCGAAATTCACAGTCGCTGCAACGGGCGCAGGGCTCAAGTATCAGTGGCAGTACAATTCGGGCGACGGCTGGAAGAACTCCGGCGCGACCGGCGCGACCACCGCAACGCTTTCGATCAACGCAAAAGCGACCTACAACGGCTGGAAGTACCGCTGCGTCATCACGGACGCCAACGGCACAACGACCACTTCTTCTGTCGCGACGCTGAAGATCAAGGCGGCGATCACCGCACAGCCCGCGAATGTCTCCGCGGCAGTCGGCGACACCGCGAAATTCACGGTCACTGCGACCGGCGTGGGTCTGACCTATCAGTGGCAGTACAATTCCGGCGACGGCTGGAAGAACTCCGGCGCGACGGGCGCAACAACTGCGGCACTGAGCATCAATGCGAAGGTCGGGTACAACGGTTATCAGTACCGCTGCATCATCACCGACGGCAACGGCAAAACCACGACCTCTGAAGCGGCAACGCTGACGATCAAGCCCGCAATTACCGGGCAGCCCGCGAGTGTGACGGCAACGACCGGCAGCACGGCGAAATTCACGGTCGCAGCAACTGGCGTGAATCTCAGCTATCAGTGGCAGTACAATTCCGGCTCCGGCTGGAAGAATTCCGGCGCGACCGGCGCGACCACCGCGACGCTGAGCATCAGCGCGAAATCGACCTACAACGGCTGGCAGTACCGCTGCATCGTCACCGACGCAAGCGGCGCGACTGCCACCTCCTCCGCAGCCAAGCTGACGGTCAAGTAAACCGAACCGACACAAAAAAGAGGGAGTCCCGAATCGGGGCTCCCTCTGCTTGTTGATCAAAAAGCCTGCATGTTACAGTGTGATGGTCTCTGCGAGCTGCCGTGCGGTCTCCAGCACGGAGGACAGCTTATCCGAAGCGCTGCTCAGATTGCTCGCTGCCTCCAGATCATACATCGTTGCACTCTGGAACACATTGTCCTCGCGCCTCAGGCATTCCCGTGTGACATCGATCAGATGCGTGAAATAATTGTTGATGGCGGTCACCATGATATCGGCGTGAATATCTGTGTACCACGGCTCAGAGGCGTAGCTGTTCCATGTGCTGATATCCTGCGTGTCGCTGTCGGCAAAGGATCTCATGACATCGCAGAGCACCGTCTCGGTCGGAACGGAGAAATCCAGCGTGCCCTTGCCGCCGTCCGGCACATAATTGCCGCTCTGCCCGCTGTTGCTGATCGAGCCGCTCTTTCTGTTGGCAGACTCCCAGACCTTGTTCAGATCATAATCCATTCCCTTGGACTTCATGTATTCCCGGATCGCCCTGAGCGTCGCCTGGATCAGATGATCCGGGTCGCCGTCCGTCAGATTGTCCTTCGCGAGATCGATCAGCTTTTTCCAGTACCATTCCAGCTCTCCGATCCCCAGCATCTCAAACAGCCTGCTGATATCATCGGAGGTCACATTATTATCCTTCATATACCGCGCCAGATATGCCAGTGCGATGCCTGCCATTTCCGGATCCTGCATCAGATAGTCTGCGATCTGTTTGGGATCACGAACCCCATTTGACATGATGTCGCCGAGGAGCGGTCCCAGATATCTGGATAGCCGTTCCTTGTCCTCCGGCGAGGCATTGTATGCCAGATAGACCGTGAAGTCATGCAGCATTCTGATACTGGGGTCCTCCTCCAGATCGGACTTCACCTTCGGAGTGCCGTCGCTGTTTGTGACAATATTGCCGTCGGCATCGACCTCGAAGAAGGACTTGGGGTTATGGAACTGCGGCGCGCTTGGCTTGCCGTCCTTTGTGAGCCCGTAGCCCTGACAGTATTTCTGCGCGGAGCCGGGGACCGGGAACAGCAGTGCATGCACATAATCCACACTCAGCGAATAATTCGTGATCTTTCCGCCGTTGACAGAGACCTCAGCACCGTATTTGTCGAGGAATTCCTTGGAAAAGCCCTGTCCGTCCAGACTCACGCAGCGGTCGACCTTGTCGGAGAGCACCGCGGAATACATCGCCTTGTTGCCGCCCTTGGAGTGCCCGGTCGTGATGATATGGGAATACGGCTGACCGTTGACATATTCCAGCGCCTGCTTCTGACACACGGTGTCGGTGACGCCGAGACCGTCGACATCGTCCACCCATTCCTCGTATCCGTCGGTGCCCTTGAAGGCGACGATCGCGGTATCCGGGTCGTTTTTATCCACAAATGTATACGCCAGCTTCGTGCCGTCCGCGCGCGTCATGGAGTCGGCGATCGTCAGATTGGCGATATTGGGATTCTGCTGCATGTGCCGGATCATCGCAGCCCATTCCCGACCGGTTGTAAGACCGTTGACATATTCGTCGCCCTTTGCGTCGAGCTCCGCCAGCCGCTCCGGCGTGAACTGCGAAAGGTATTCCCCGACGGTCTGTCCGGTTGCCATCCGGTCAATGCCGGATAAGCCTGCTGCTTTTCCGACTTCACCGTTCAGATAGGTAAGCTGCTCCACCATCATGATTTCGCTATCAGATAAATTCATGGCTCAACCATCCTTCGCGTTAGTTTACATAGATTTTTTCTCTCTTGCTGTACCGGGTATCGTGCAGATAATCCTCGTAGTTGGCAGCGGTGATCGCTGCGGTATCGTCCTGCCTGAGCAGGATCATGTGATACACGCCCTTTGCAGGCTCGGCGTTCACCCATGCACGGAAATCGGCGACCAGCCTGCCGAATGCCTCCTCGCTCACGCTGTCCGGCGAGACAAACACTGCCGTCGTTGCGGTGACCCTCCCCTTCAGACCGTTTGGATCTGCGGGGACCGTATCGAAGTCGGTCTTGTCCAGCAAAGAGATCACCGTGAACCGGGCGTCCGGGTTGAGCGCCTTCAGCCCGTCGGCGAGATAGGTCTGATACAGCGCGCGTGCCGCAACGGTCATGTAGTTATCGGTATAGGCCCATTCGCCGTTTTCAAGGCGCCGCTCGATGCGGAAGCAGTCAGACGCACGGCTGCCGGCTGTGGGATATGCGATGACAGCGCCCTTTTCACCTCCCCCAAGCGTCTCATACCCCGCATAGGAGAACGACGTCTCATATTTCTGCTCCGCGTGCACCAGAATCTCCTCGATTGCCGCGACCGTTTTCTTCTGATAATCCGAAAGCGCACTTTCGTCCGTCGGCATATGCTCATCGCGCAGAATTCTGATCTGACGCGCATTCAGGCTGCCCGCAGACGACTGCGTATCTGCCGGGCTGCCGGCTTGCTCTGTCCGGCTGCTTGCTGCCGGCTCACTGTTCTGATTGCTCATATCTGTTCCACACGCTCCTATCATCAAAAATACTGTACAGGCAAGGATTGCCGTGACCCGTCTGACGCTCATGTCAAAAACCTTCTTCTCACCGCTCAGCCGCCGAACAGATCGACCAGTGTGTCCTCGGTCTCGGTGAACCGCCTGTCGATCTCGTGGACCAGCTTGGCTGTCTGCCCGCTCATCGTGCCCAGTGAGGCACCGATCTCGGCGAGGGTTTTCGAGAGCTCGTCCAGCTTGTCGATCAGCGCGCCCCGGCTCTCCGCGAAGGAGACCGTCAGCGTCTGCGAGGTCAGCCTTCCGGTGACGGTATCCAGCTTTGACCCGATCGTCTGGAGACTCTCTGAATTCACTGTGTACTGCTTATCTGCCATGATCTGTGAACCTCCCCCCGTGTCAGCTGCCGAAGACCGACAGCATGGATTGGAGCGCAGCAAAGAACCCGTCCGGGAACTCGAAATTATCGAGCTCCTCCAGACCGTCATAAGCCTGCCGGACCTTCCCGATCTCGGTGCGCACCGCATCCAGATCCGTAATGAGACCGGATGCCTTATCCGCCATTTCGTTGAATTTCGCCGTCGCCTTCTGGTCCACGAACGCCTGATTCTTTTCGAGATCATGCACGGCATTGGCGTAATCGCTGAGGCATTCCGTCAGCAGATCGATATAGCGTTCGATGCGGTTGACCGCGATGCTGAGCTCAGCATCGCTGTAGACAACCGTCATCTTTGCCAGCTTCAACATACCTTATCCCTCGCTTTCTCCGTCGGCGGCTGCGGCATCCTGCTCCGCCTGCCGGATCTCATTCTCCAGACCCGTGATCAGATTCCTCGTGCTGTCCATACGGGTCTGCAGGTCGATCGTCCTGTTCATCAGATCGCTGAGCACGCGGCTGATATTGAACAGCAGCAGATTGTACGCGCCCGCGACAACGCCCTGTCCGACCCCGTTGAGAACAGCCCGCATGCCGTCCCGGTAGACCCGCGCCGTCCTGCAGTTGGGCAGGATCGGTTCAAGCGGCTCCAGCTTTGCCTCTCCGCGCCGCTTGATGCCGTCGAAGACACCCTGTGCCTGCTCGACCTGAATCTTGAAATGCCGCAGATCATCGTATTGCTGCGTGATCGACGTCATTTCATTCTGCATCCGTCCGAATTCCCGCTCCGCGCCGGTTTTTCTCGCATTCAGATCATCAATACTGCTCATGTTTCGTGTTCCTCCTCATGGAATTTGGATGGACCTGCGGGGGAATCTCCGATGCGTGCTCCCGTCTGCCGCACGCATGCGCCCCGCGCGCTCCTGTATTGTGCGATCTGTCATGATCCTGCACGCACACGGGCGCTGTATTCCCGATACAGGGCTCGTGTGGATGCAGGCTGCCTTCCGGCAGAGGCACTGCCGGAAGGTCCTGCGAAATGCTCACTGGAACGAATCTGCGATCGAATCGTCGGTCTGCTCCTGCAGATTTGCACTCTTGGTCAGTGCCTTGTTGATGTCCTCGATCAGCTCTCTCATCTTGACGAAGCTGGGTCTGAGCTCGTCATACTTGCCGGCGAATGCATCTGCGGCATTGCCCTCCCAGACACCCATGAGCTGCTCCTTGAGCCCGTCCATCGTGCCGATGACCTGCTCGACGGCAGCGCCCTGCTGACCGTAGCTCGATGCGAGTGTGCGGACCTCATCCGGGGAAATTCTGATTTT
>JAEELE010000124.1 GCA_016288755.1 Oscillospiraceae bacterium | reverse complement strand
GTGTGTTGACACGAAGCCTGACGCACGTCTTTTTGGCTGATTTTGCCCTGTTCGTCGTTAAAAATCCTTGCCGGGCGCATGTTCAGCATAGCGGAACTGCGCAGTTTGCCTGCAAACATGCGACAGCCCGCCTGCGGATTTTTGCCTTGAACGGAACAAAATCATCTCAAAAATCCGCACACTATTATAATGTCAACACACCCTGGTTAGGAGTGAGCAGTGAGGAGTGAGGCGCTGTTCCGTCACCTTCATTTTTGCCGCTTCATGGATGGTGCAGTGAGATTTGAGTCTTTCGCACAATTCAAATCCGTCCGCGCAAGCGGACACCGCTATTGTTATTTATTCT
Organism: Oscillospiraceae bacterium; assembly: GCA_016288755.1. Classification (GTDB taxonomy): domain Bacteria; phylum Bacillota; class Clostridia; order Oscillospirales; family Ruminococcaceae; genus Firm-04. Next base: position 15,755 of record JAEELE010000124.1, on the reverse strand, counting down.
TTATTCTTTTAGCGAAGCGCTGAATCAGTTTAATCATAATAACGGAAGACAAAGGAATCCGCATATGATGACCCAATATTTACAATCCAACATCATGACGCTGATGGTGCTGTTTGCGCTTGTCGTGTTCATGATCATAAACCGGAAAAACAAAATCCCTGCGGCGCATCTGTTCAAGATCGGTGCGGCGCTGCTGCTGCTGCTGACCTGCAAGGATATCAGATACCGGCAGCTGACCGCCGACTCGGATTTTTCCGTCAGAATCCTGACGGTCATGGACGTGGCGTCCTATATTCTTCGCCCGGTGATCATTATGCTTGAGCTGTTTATCATCGTACCGGCGAAAAAACAGTATCGCCTGCTGTGCGCGGCTCCGGCTGCGGTCAATGCGGTGATCTATTCCACAGCGCTGTTCGGCAGCAGACTGGCGTTTTACTACGCGAGCCCGGATGTCTGGATTCGCGGACCGCTTGGCTTTACTGTCTATGCCGTGCAGATGCTCTATATCGCGCTGCTGTTTGTCTGCTCCGCGCTGTATTTCAAGCGGAAGAATCTCGGCAAAAGCCTGATCGTCCTCACGATCATCATTCAGGCGATTGCTGCGGCGGTGCTGGAATACCGCAATTTCACGCCCAGCATCACAAACGCCGTGACGGCGCTCGGCATGCTGGAATACTACATCTATCTCACGACGATCTATCAGCAGGAAATCTCCGATTCGCTTCTGCTGAAAAAGCTGGAGATTTCCGAAGCCGAAACACAGATTCTCCGCAGCCAGATTCAGCCGCATTTCATCTACAACACGCTGACCATCATCCGCTCGCTGGTGCGGACGGACCGCGCAAAGGCGATCGAGGCGATCAACAGCTTCTCGAAGTATCTGCGCACGCATATCAGCACGATCCAGAGCGAGGACCTGATCTCCTTTCAGGACGAGCTGAAAAACGTGGAAATCTATATTGATCTCGCGCAGACGGATTATCCCGGGAAAATCGAAATCGTCTACGATCTCGCCGTAACGGAATTCCGCATTCCGCCGCTGAGTCTGGAGCCGATCGTGGAGAATGCCATTCAGCACGGCATCAGCAGGAGGGGCGGCAGGATCACGATCCGGACCGTGACCGAGGGCGAGCACATCGTCATCTGCGTCTCCGATGACGGCACAGCGAAAAAGGAGCTGACGCCGAAGGCTGCCGAGCGTCTCGGCGTCGGGCTGAAAAACACGGAAAAGCGTCTGGAGCTGCAGTGCGGCGGCACAATGGAGACGGCAGTCACCGAAAACGGCTGCGTCGTGACCGTTAGAATCCCGAACAGGAGAGAACAGCATGAAAATACTGATCGCAGATGATCACAGGCTGATCGTCGAAGACCTGAAAGCAATGATCAGGGATATCCTGCCCGATATGGAGCCGGTCGGCACGGAGGACCCGCATGAGATTCTTCCGCTTTGCAGGCAGCACCGGTTTGACGTGATCTTCATTGACATCGAGCTGGACGACCTGAACGGCATCAATCTGGCGGAGCGGATTCTGAAGGAGTTTCCGCGGACGAATATCATCTATATCACCGGCTACGAGAAATACGCCTTTGAAAGCTACCGCACCCACGCGAGCGGCTTTCTGCTCAAGCCGATCGAGCCCGAGAAGCTGGAGGACGCTCTGAACAACCTGCGTTATCCCGTGTCGAATATCACGGACGATATGCTTGCGGAGCAGAACCTCACCGGCTCGGTCATCGGCATGCGGATACAGAAATGCCGTGAGGAACGGGGCATGTCCCGGAATGACTTCGCTGAGGCGCTGGGCTGTGTCGTCTCCACGGTCGGCAGGTGGGAGAACGGTGTGCGCGTGCCCGATGTGCCCATGCTGATGCGCATTGCGAAGACGCTCGGCGTCAGGCTCGACGATCTGCTGGGGTGATTCCTTCCCGGGCAGCGAAAGCCGCCGTCTGCTTGCTGCGGGCGGCGGTTTTCTGATATCATGCAAATCAAATCTTTGAACACATCGCCAACACTTTTCACAATAACTGTTGACATACAGCCTGAAATATGTTATGATAAAAACAGAAGTCCGTTTCATTGCATACGGAAAGGCAGGGGATGATATGAAAAGGCTGTATATTCTTCTTGTCACGATCATTGATATCGTGCTGCTGGCGGTGATCCTGAAATCCTATTTTGCGGAAAAAAACGCGCAGAAGCCGACAGCGCAGAGCTCCTCCGGTGCTGCCGTCTCACAGAGCAGCGACAGCAGAACGACCGGCACGCAGACGACGCAGACGACGCAGAGCACAGGCTCCGTTACACAGCAGACCGAAGCTGTCTCTGACACCGCGGCAACGACAAAGGCATCCTCCGGCAAACAGAACTACAGTACCGATGCCTATGCACAATACGCGGACATGGGCGACACGTTCCTCAACGGCAGCAGCGGCTTTGTCTGGCAGAATCTCAACGGCAGTGCCGTGAAGCTCACCGATTTTTCCGCGGTGCAGGGCGGCTGGAAGGCGTACATTGTCTCCAGCCCGGACGATGTCGAGCATTCCGTCACCTATCTCATGAACATTAAGCTCTCGGGCACGCCGGAGAAGGTCACAGTCACGCTCGATTGGGACTATTTCTATGTCAATTACTCCGGCGACGAGGGGCACAGCAGCGAAGAGGATTCCGTCTATACCGGACCGTGGACCTCTGTCGGAACGGTGTACGCAGAGGGCGCGGGTGCGGTCAGTCTGTATGAATTCGACGAGCAGGACGGCAGGCAGTACGGTCTCGGCACGGTGTTCTGGCCCGACAGTACCTACGGCGCGATCGCTTTAGTCAGACCGTGAAGGGAGGGAGTCTCATGGCAAAATTCTGTGAAAACTGCGGCTCGCCGCTGATGCCAGGCTCGAAATTCTGCACGGAATGCGGGTACAGGCTTCCTGCTGCTCCCGCATCACCGCAGCCGCCCTCCGCAGAAACCGGAGACGGCATCCGCAGAGCCATGCCGCAGCATCGGATGCCGGAGCCAAAGCGTTCTGCGCAGACCCCGGCGCCGGTCATTCCGAATCAGACGCCGGTGCAGCAGATACCCGGACAGCGTGCAATGCCGACGGCGGAGCAGGTCAGCCGGAATCAGACGCCGGTGCAGCGTCTCCCGGCACAGCCGCAGCGTCCGGTACCGGCAAAATCAAAGGGCTCGACCGGTCTTGCCGTGTTTCTCTCCGTGCTCATGCTGGCAGAGGCAGCCTTTGCCGGATTCAAATATCCGGGCTGGTTCAGAAACGGGGAGAGCCGGACCGAAAACAGCATCGGAAATGATACGCCTGTCATCAAACAGGAAAGCCGAACAGCACCGCTCGCTGATCCCGCGCTTCTGGCGGAGCTCGGCATCACGCAGGAGCGGCTCAATCAGTATTATCAGGAGCCGATCGGGATCACCGCACAGAATTCCCCCGGAAACCCCGCCTTCATCGACGTGACCTTCACGCAGGAGGAATACGACCGCGCCGAGACACTGTCAGCGCCCGTTTCACAGGAGAATCCGGAGGCGGATTTCCCGGAATTCGGCATACACGCCGATCTGAAATGGTGGAATCTCGAAAATGAGACCGACACGCTGATCGTCAAAAAGCTGCCGGTCAGGACCTGTGCGGCAACCGGCTCCGTGCTCTATACCTACGACTACTCGCTCGCCTCCGGGCAGACAGAATTCCCGACCGAGGTCGAGATCACCGTGCCGGTTCAGGGAGAAAAGGATTTCTTTGACGGCATGGTGCATTACAATGCAGACGCAGGCGCTTGGGAGGAGGATTATTACACGCTGAGCGAGGACGGCGCGAGCTGCACGGTCTTTATGACGCATTTCTCGGAAAGCGCGCAGCGTTCAGCCGAAAAGCAGCTCGGGGATATGCGCGATACCGCTGTGCTGGCTTCTGCCTATTATCAGACGGACGGAACGAGCCTGTTCTGCGTCAGACCGAGTGAGGATCACTGCAAGTATCTTGATGTCAATACTTTTCTCTACGGTGTCGGTCTGGCAAGAATTCCCGATTACGAAAAGCTGTTCAAGGCGGAAAACAGATACGCCAACGGCGTGCTGAAGGGGCTGCTGGAGGGCTCCGGCGGCGTGAATGCAGAGCTCGGTCTCTCAGTCACAGCCTCTGAGATGGGGCTGGCAGACGACACCGCAGCGAACACGCAGAGCTTTCTGGAGGGCGCGAAATTCCTTGACGGGAAGAACTGGAACACATTTGCGAGCAGCTATCTGCTGACAGCCGCAGGACTTTGCATTCTGGTCGTCAATGTCGCAGATCAGGTGTCGCGCGGTGTCGGGCTGGGCAATATTCTGGAATCAAACCGCTGGAGCGCAGCCTCCGCGATCGTCGGACTCTGCGGGTTTGTTGCCGGTGCGATCGGTGCCGCTCCGGTCGCTGCCTTCTGTGCGCTTGCCTGTGCAGCGATTTTCGGCGCAACGAAGATCGTGAATGCAGGCAATCAGGCGTACAAGGCGCAGTATCCGCTCGGTGAGGGTGCCACGCTGGAGGAGATGGCATTCTACTATTACGTTTCCGATTACAACGACGGCACAGACCGGGCTGTGCAGAATTCCCTGAAACGGGTCATCGGCAAAATCCCGCCCCCGGACGGCGCCGCGCACGCACTCGGTCACGATACGCAGGTCAATATCCGCGGAACCGGCTGGGCAGATGCGTTTCGGTATATCGCCGATCACTATCAGGCGGACCCCGTGAAAATGTCGAATGCGATCATGGCGCTCTATCAGGAATACGAAGCCTATATCGACCGCTTCTTCGACGGTCTGAACGGGCAGGCGGGCGACAGCGCCAAGCTCCGTGATATCTGCTGGCGGGAGAGCACGGCATCGTATCTCAGCCCGGAGAAAGCCCCGGAGCTGCGGTATGACCCGAATAAGAATACGCAGACACAGCTCAATAAATTTGCAGCCTCGCATTCCACTTTGTCCGATCTCGAGGTCAAACGCTGCCTGCATATCGTCAACTGGACCGAAAACCAGAACGAGAGCTGGAGCAAAATCTGGAGCAGCCGCAGTGCAGCCGATCCGCTCGGTCCCAACAGCATGAATGCAAATACAATCGGCGATCTGGAGCAGTTCTGCTATATCACCGCCAAACAGACGGCAGCGCTGAAAGCGCACGCAAGGCAGGTGCTCTATTCCAACACGAATAAACAGATCAACGCATTGTATGACCGCTTCTTCCACGATGCCGTCAAGGAGGTGCGCGATCAGCTTTATGATGATGTCCTGCCGTTTTTCAATACGCAGCTGACATTTTTCATTCAGGATGAATCCATCGAGGGCGTCAGGCAGAGCGAAACGGCATATACGCAGTTCCAGTTCACGGATGACCGTTCGTTCCCGCTGTTCCGTCCCGCAAACGAGAAAGCGATCCGGGATATCCTGAAAAAGCGTCTGACACTGCAGAAGAGAGAAAACAAGCCGATCCTTCTGGTGACGAACGTCTATCATTATCTGCGCTGGGGCTGCCCGACCAAGGTGGCTGTCTCCGACGGCAAAAACGGATTGGACGGCAAGGCAGACTGGGAAAACGTTGAATTCAAAACGGACAAATACATCATGTTCGCAGGCATGTCGGATGAGACCCGTCAGACACTCGCGCCGGAGGCAAACACGCAGTCGATCCATGACATCCGCATCCCGGTGCGATACGGAGACAAAAATACAAAGGGTCTGGAGCAGTTTGCCGGCACATGGCAGAGCAAAATCGGCGACCGGCAGTACCGCGCGTTGTTCCGCGATCCCAACGGCGACGGTTCAAAGGTAGATGTCATCATTGATGTCAAAGCAGGGGAGTCAGAGCAGTTCAAAAGCTATGCCAGTTATTCTCTGTCGAAGAAAAAGCTCGGCACGCTGTATTCCTTCAACGGGAAAAATCTGCTGCTCGCGGATGAATCGCGGGATGAAAAGCTGAATGCGCAGAACTTCCGGTTCCGCGTCACCCTGCAGGACGATTTCATGGTGCTGGAGGAGCAGCAATACGGACAGCAGCTGCTGGACGGCAGCGCAGAGATTCAGAAGTACATTCTGTACCGGAATGATGATACCGGACGGTATGACAATCTGATTCTGGAAACAGACCCCATGCTGTGCCATTTTTACAATGAGAGCTTTTCGCTGCTGTCCGATCAGCTGGAGAAGTCGGAAATCGGCGGCAGCAGCGCTGTCATCACACCGGACGGCAAGGTCAGCATCACGCTTGCCGCAGCCGCACTGGAGGCATCGGTTACTTATATGGGAGAACCCCTCTCTGTGAGCGCATCCCGCGGAAGTGTCACATTCACCGGAGAGGTGACGGAGGACACCGGAACGCTGAAAAAAGGCAGGCTGACCGCGATACCGGATTATACTGTACAGCAGCATGTCGCCGGAGGAGGGTATCTGACCAATACACTGGTGAATCTGCAGCAGGAGGAAAGCTATTTCCAGATAAGCTACAGCCCGACCGGTGCTCTGGAAGGCGTCTATGTCGGTCTGCGCGCGGATATTCAGTCAACGTCCAGCGATGAAGAGCCGCGAATCCACACCTTCGACTACCACTATCCGATTCCGATTCAGCTGAAGCCGCAGAATTGACAGTGCAGCAGGGGGTCCCGTGCGGGGCTCCCTGTCTGCGTCCGTTCAGAGATACAAACAGCACCGATCACCGCCGAAGGGCAGAGTGATCGGTGCTGTTTTCAGGAGGCGGACGGTTCCCGGCTGCATGAGGCTGCTTCCTCATGACCGATACCGGCTGTCCCTTCCGTGATCAGAATAGCTTATTTTCTGAGCGTCTTCCGGCGAAGAATACCGGATGCATGAACTGCATAGCCGCCTGCAATCATCATCATGAATGCCATGACCGCCAGAATCAGATTCGTCAGCGAATTGTTTCCGGTCTGCGGGAGATTGACCTCCTCGCCGTTGTCGTCGGTGCCGATGCCGGTCGCGGTGTCGATCTCATAGCTCATGACGTGGTTGCCCTCGCTGTCCTTGAGCGCGATCAGCATGGTGCCGTCCGCCTTCTCGATCGGGAACGCCGTGACGTCCGTGCCGGTCTTGTCCTCGTAATCCGTTTCCGCCCAGCGGAGCAGCGTCTCGTCCGGTGCGATCTGCTCGGATTCATCGGGCGGCGTCGTGTTTTCTTCCACCGTGAACGGAATGATCTTGGTCACATCGTCGTAGTTGTAGCTGTCGGTCTCGGAGATGATCATTCTGGCAACATAATCACCCGGCTCGATCACCTCTGTTCTCTGCGCTTCCGTGAAATCCTGCTTCAGATAATAAATCGGCATGATGTCAGAGCTTCCGGTCTTCTGGATATGCCAGTACATATACGGGGTCTGTTCGCCCTTCAAATAGGTATCTTCGCCGTTTTTATTCACCTCGTAATAGCACAGCGCGCCGTCTTCGTCAATTTCGACACAGCCGTTCATGCGCTCGCCGTTCTTGATGACATAGATGGAATCGTTCAGTTTGCCCGGGCTGACTGCTGTAAAGAAACTCAGATTCTCACCGTCCGAAATCATCAGCATCATATACGCGCCGAGGTCGTTCAGATCGTAGATATGACCCTTTTCCAGTGCGGTATCCGCCTTGCATTCGGAGGTGATGTCATCGCCGGTCAGCGGCTCGGCGCTGTAAAAGCCGATCTGAGCCTGTGCCTTGCCATCCGCGATCTCATCGACCAGCACCTGTGCCAGCGGAGAGGATGCCGTGATCTCGAAATCCTCGGCGGTCACGGGGCTGCCGTCGCTGATGATCGGTGCCTTCGGTGTCACGGTAATATCACCGCTGACATCGGCAGACTGCATAAACCAGTCGATCACTGTGGAGCCGAAATATGCGCCCTTGCCGATCAGTTCGACCATGTAGTATGCGAGTTCGCCGGTGCCCGGAACACAGGCATACTTTGCAGATTCTGCCTCGCCGATCTCAAAATCATCCTCGCCAAGCGGCGTATTGATCCAGCGCAGATCCGGATCGAATGCCTCCGGATACGGGACGAGCGTTCTGTTCTGTGCAAACTGCAGCTTTTTGTTCGAGTCGGAAATCACGCCGGAGTAGATCGGCTCATTAAACCATGCGTTGCCGATCACATTTTTCTTTGTGGGGGACTGTTCTTCTCCGTTATATGTCACAGATATACTGCCGGAAACCGTGTCCAGGCTGAAATCCTTGGGGAAATCAGGGATATAGAGCGCCTGATTCTCCGCAGCAACGACCTTTTCTGCCGCATATTTGCCCGCAAGGATGCTGTCGGTTTCGTTCATGAAGCCGAGCGTGATCGTGCCCTCGGAGGAAACGCCCGCGCTGCCGGCGAACTGTCCGCCGAGCAGGCTGACGGATTCGCTGCCGGTCAGCGCGAACTCTGTGTCGGAGGTCAGCGTGACCTTGCCGCCGTACTGCGCGTAGCTGCTCACGGAAACTGTCTTGCCGTTCAGCGTGCCCGTGCCCTCGGTCTGCCCGTAGACAGTCAGCGTGCCGTCACCGGAAATGCCGCCGTTCACGGTCAGTGCAGCGCCGTCCGCGAGGATCAGCTTCACGTCGCCGCTCAGTGCGAGATCGCTGTCGACCGTCACGTCACCGGAAACGGCATACCAGCCCGCTTCGGGCGCGGTCTCCGAGCCGGTCAGAGCCGTCGGCTGCGCAAACATCTGCACGCCGGATTCGGCGATATAGCTCACAGCCTCGGCTTCTTCATCCGTATAATAGACGATTCTGCCGCCCAGCTCGTTGAAGCTCTTTTCAAAGGTCGCATAGTCGATGCAGACGGTCGTTCCGGCATTCGGGTCGCGGTAGGTGATCGAATCCTCATCATAGCCGCAGACCACGACTGCATGCTCGCCGCCCGGCCATGTCACCAGCTCGCCGCGCTCGTCCAGCCATGTCCAGCGGTACATGATATCACGCATCGGCGCGGAAACATACCACGCAAGCACCGGATGCCCGGTATCGAGAATCTCCTTGATCTTGTCAACGGTCACGCCGCGCTCGGTCTTGACGCCCGGCTTGAACTGCTCCGCGACTGCTGCGATCGGCTCATTGAACACGCCGTAGGAATAGTCGCTTCTCGGGTCGCCGACAAATTCGCGCTCCGGGTTTGCGCCGTGACGGACACCGTTTTCGTCGTCATAGGGCTGCGCACCCATCGGCAGCAGATCGTAGATGTTGTCCACGGTCACGTCAACGTCGTAGTAGTCGAGCAGCATATACAGCGAAACGCTCTCGCAGCCGGTCGGGTAGTCCGGATACTGGCAGAACTCGATCACATCGAGCATGACGCCGCTGTCCTCGATGCCTGCGTCGATCTTCTCTTTCAGGGCGGTCAGATCGGCTTCGTTCACATCGGAGTTGCCGTCCATGTCGGCAGATGCCCACTGCGTGAAGGTCAGGGCGGCTTTATCGGCGAGAAATGCCGTCAGCAGCGCGGTATCGTCATCGTTGATTGTGCCGTCGATGTTGATATCGCCCGCTTTCCACTGATGCCACTTCGTCGCGCCGAGCTGTCCGGCATACTGCGACAGCTTCTGCGAAAAGGCATCTGCTGCCTCCTGCACATAGAGCGCATTGTAGTAATACGGCAGCACGGCTGCGACCATCTCCGGCGTGATGCCCTCTGCGGCATACTCCTCGACCGTGTGATAGTACATCCACTTTGCGCAGTAGCCCTTTTCGCCGATCACGATGGTGCTCGGAGACGCAAACGCAGCCATTGCCGCGGCTTCGTCGTCGCCGAGCAGCAGCTCGATCTCCTCTGCCGTGAAGGGCTTCTTGTGCAGCATGCTGTCGCCGTCTTCGAGCACCGCACGCAGCGTGTCCGCGTCAATGTCGTGCGTGTGGATGTACGAATAGATGTTGGCGTAGTCCATCAGGGTCAGCGCCCATGTCGGCTTTCCTGCGCCATAGTCGCCCGACCATGTGTAGCCGTCGTCGGTCAGCTTCATCAGCGCCTCCGGCAGCGTCGCCAAGCGCTCATTGCAGGGCTTTGCGTGATACGGCGCGTTTTCGCCCGCCGTTCCGAACGGTGCGGTCGGCATCTCCGTCACCGCGCCGAAATCCGGCACATCCGCAGATGCGATGACAGCGGGGACATACGCCGCTGTCACAAGCACTGCTGTGATGCCTGCTGTGACTCTTCTGAATGCTTTTGATTTCATTTTCATTCCTCCTGTGATGAAAATATATTTCAGCCGAAAACGGCATCCATACCGGTTATTCTCCGATCAGGTCCTTCAGCCCGATCCCGAGCACTCTGGCGATCTGCAGCAGCGTGACCACATCCGGCACGCGCGAGCCCTTTTCCCAGCGATACACCGTCGAGGTATCCACGCCGATTTCCGCCGAAAATTCATCGGGCGACATGCCGCGTTCTTCCCGGTGCTTCCGGATCCGTTTTCCGATCACGGCATCCCCCTTGTTCAGCCCGGTGATCATTTCGTCCGTAATACCGGAAACCGGGAAGCGCAGGGAGCGCATCGCCTTCTCAATTTTGGCAGTTGTGATCGGCTTGAGCAGAAAGCTGCTGACATTCGTTTCAAAGCTCTCCAGCGCATAGCCCTCATAGCCTGTGATGTAAACGATATTCACACGGGGCTGCTCCGCCTGAATGCTCTTCGCGATCTGGATTCCGTTCTCACTGCCGAGGTCGATATCCAGAATCACAACATCAAAATGCTTTTCCCGGCAGAGCGGCAGGATCTCGGAGGCGACCGATGTGCCTGTGACCTCCGCATCGGGATACAGCTCCTCCAGCTCGTAAACCACATCATCCACAACGCTCTGATGATCGTCTGCGACCAGAATTTTCATGCTTCCTTCTCCTTTTGCTCCTGCGGAATCAGCATGCGCACGCAGGTTCCGCCCTCGGGCAGCTTCCGTATTTCAAGGCTGCCGCTGCAAAGCAGCTTTAAGCGCTTCCTTGTATTTTCAACGCCGATGCCGACTCGCTTTTTTCGGGATTCCGTCGGATTGCTCCCGCCGGTGCCGTTGTCGATCACCTCCACCGCGATGCCTTGCTCTGTCCGATGGGAAGCAATGGTGATAATGCCGTCCTGTTCGCCCGCACCGTGGAGCACGGCGTTTTCCACAAGCGGCTCCAGACAGAGCGGGGGAATGCTGAAATCGGTTTCTTCCAGCTGATAGATGATCTGCGTTTTGCGCGAGACATCTGCCATCGCCAGCGAAAGATATGCCCTGACATTGTCGAGCTCCTCTGTAAAGGGGATCATGCTGTCATGCCGGAGCGTCCGGAAATGCGCCTGCAGATATTCCGAAAAGCTGTCAATGGAACGAATCGCGGCGCGGCTGTCCTTGCGGATGAGAGACCGGATAATGTTCAGCGAATTGTTGATGAAGTGCGGCTGGATCTGGTCGCGCAGAATGGTGATCTCCTGCTGTGTGATCTTCAGCTTGCTCTCGGCAGCCTCCGCACGCATCTGCTGATAGTGGATCGAGGTCAGATACAGATAGTATGCAAACGTGCCCGCAACGATGATATCCGTCGAATGACCGCCCATGATATTTGTATATTCCGCGAACGCATCCGCAACCGCAAGGGATACCAGCGCGATCAGCAGAAGGCTCTGTTCGGTTTGGTTCTTCTTGAAATACATGACCGAATAGGCATACAGCAGTATGACATAGCACATGAGCACGAAGAAGATCGTGAACCCGAAGGATCCGCGGTGAAATGCGGTCACTCCGTTGTCCTTTGCAATAATATAGAAAGCATATTCCGCACCGAAGACAGCCGGAAAATAAACCGCCGCATTGATGACTGCAAGCATGATGCAGGGATATTTGAAGCGGGAGGACGGCGCAACGATCATGAGCTGCAGCAAAATAATGACAGGCTCAATGACATATTTCAGCGCGGCACATACCCGACGGAGAAGAACCGTCTGCTCCGGTGTCATGTCAGGCAGCCTGTATTTTGTGTCACCTGCGAGCATTTCATCGCCGTAATGCAGAACGACAAGCAAAAACAGCAGCAGAAACGCCCATTTGAAGGCGGATGAGAACGGCGGCGGGTGATTCCTGTTGATCGTCATGAAGGTCAGCAGGAGGAACAGAATCAGCAGAGAGGGAAAGCAGGTATCCGCGAAATCCTGCAGGATGTATATGATATTCATTGCTTCGGCTGCACCCTCCTTTCGTTCACGTTCTGTCCTGATATTTACCTATTATAGCACACGCTGTCCATCAAATGTCCATCAAACAGACCGCGTTTTCCGGAAAACCTCCATTGTTCACATAAATTTTACAAAAGCCCGCGAACGCACTGTCCGTCGCAGCGTGTTCGCGGGCTTTGGAGCAATATTCTGTATGTCAGGGGGAAATCTGCTTTTCCCACATGGTCCGCATATCCGCCTCCGCCATGCTCGCCCATCCGTAGGATGAGAGGTATTCCCCGCGGAATAACCGGATCGCCTCGGCTTCTCCCCGGTAAAAGCGGTACATATCACAGTCCAGCTTTTCCGGGACGATGCGGATCCCGTTCCGTTCCAGCTGCATCAATTCCTCGATTCCGTATTCACGCAGCGTATCGCGCAGAGAACGGATGATCGCATCCAGATACTTCTGCCAGCTGCGGTCAAAGGGCATATCCTCAAACAGTGCGGCAAAAATCTCCCGGCGCGCTGCGCTCCTTCCCTGACGGTCTATCAGATACGCCAGCAGCTCCTTTGATTTGGAGCGCTTGAACCGCACAGGCTTTCCGTCGATCAGCAGCGCAAAGTTCCCGAATGTGCGCGCTTCGATATGCGGCGTCTCCGCCTGCGGGTGTGCCGACACTGCAAAGTCGATCTCCTTTTTCAGCATATCCGGCATCACGGGCTTGAGCAGATAGCCTGTGGGGTGAACGGAAAACGCATCAAACGCATATTCCTTATACGCCGTCAGGAACAGAATCGCCGTCTCCGGTCTGATCTGCCTGATCTGTTCTGCCAGTGTGATGCCGTTCACCCTCGGCATGTTGATATCCAGCAGCGCAATATCCGCGGGGTGTGTGCGGAGCCATTCCAGCGCTTCCTCCGCTTTTGTAAAGCCCGCTGCCGAGATAACGGGTGAGATCGTCCGGCACATCGCAAGGGTATCCTCCACTGCCAGCGGCTCATCGTCCACACAGATGATTTTCATTTATCCGTTCATCTCCTCATCCACAGGAATTGTCAGCACGATTTTCGTGCCCTCGTCCGGTCTGCTGTCGATCTCCATCTGCCCGTGACACATCTGCGCCAGCCGTTCCCGCACATTGCGGATGCCGATATGCGTACCGTCCGCGTCCTTCACCTGCTGCGCATCAAAGCCAACCCCGTTATCCGCAATCACAATCAAATGCACGCCGCCCTCCCGGTAAGCGGTCACTTTGACAATTCCTTCCTCCCGTTCACGCACACCGTGCCGGATCGCATTCTCCACCAGCGGCTGCACCGTCAGCGCCGGGACACTGCATGCTTCGTCCCGGATATCGTATTCGACCCGGATATTCGGGAAACGGATCATCTCGATCTCCGTGTAGATACGGGTATGCTCGAGCTCCTTTGCAAGCGGAATCAGCTCCGACTGATTCAGCGATTCCAGATTCTGCCGCAGATACGCACTGAACAGACCGATGGTGCGCACGGCGGCGTTCTGATCCTTGATGCACAGTGCCCGGATGGCGGTCAGCGTGTTAAACAGGAAATGCGGCTGAATCTGCGTCATCATGATCTGAATGCGGTGCTCCGCCTCCAGTGCCCGTTCGTGCTCGCGAACAAACTGCAGATGCAGCCAGATGTAATACATCATGCTGCTGATGGTAATGGCGATGGTCAGAAAGCTGACCGGCTGATAATGGTAAGTAACTGTATAATCCATTGCAACGGACAGACTGATGATCAGGAGCGCGAAAACAGGAATCCATGTTTCCTTCCGCTGCTTCGGGCGGAACACCCGGAATGTCAGGTACAGGCAATCCGCAAACAGCGCAGCGCTGACGATCAGACAGGTCTGATGCAGCGGTCCCTGATGGAAGTGACCGCCTGAAAAGTAAAAAGTCAGCGGCGAAAACAGCGCAGTCAGATACAGCGCGGCATTGATGCCGACCGCTGCCCACACGAGCCGGAACGGTCTGCCGGGACGGATCAGGTGCAGAAACAGCGCAAGGATGGCAGGCCGCACGGCGTATCCCCAGACAGCAAGGAGGGTCCGGAGCAATGTGCGGTCTCCCGGCACGCGGGATTCAAAATAGTTCTGTATCACAAGCGTGAATACCAGCACCGTGATGAGATACAGGATTCGTTTCTGCCCCTTGTCCAGATAGTTGTCCAGCATCACCGCAAAGAACAGGACGGTCAGCAGCACGAGGGTCGGCAGCACCGCCAGCATCTCCAGATAGGATGTCAGCGCGGTGTAAAAGTGAAAATCTCCGCCGACCGTGCCGACCGCGCCGATATTACAGACGTCTGCATCCTGCGGCGCATCATTTGCGTATACAGCGCCGTTTTCAAGCGTCAGCCGCCCCTTGATGCCGTTGAAGATTCCGCCGCCCTTCTCATCCGCGGTATTCCCTGTGACCGTTCCGCCGCTTATGACCAGTACGCTGTAATTTGCGATGCCGCCGCCTCTGTCAGAGGTTCTGTTTCCCGTGACAGAGCCGCCCTCGAGGATCAGCGTGCCGATATTGCGGATGCCGCCGCCGTCTGCTCCGTATCCGCCGGTGATGCTTCCCGCGGAATCCGCCGAGCTGTCCTTCACGGTCAGCAGCGCGCCGGCGGAGATGTAGATTGCCGTGCCTTCGCTCCCGCCGTTCTCCTTCAGATTACGGTCGATCGTATGACCGTTCAGGTCAAGGGTAATGCTTGTTCCGTCCGGAATGCGGAGCGAGGAATCATGCGCACCCGCTGTCAGATCAGCCTGCAATTTGATTGTATCGCCGGATTCGGCACCGTTGATCGCTTCCTGCAGGGCAGACCATGTGCGGATGTCCTGCGCCGCCTTCG
Organism: Oscillospiraceae bacterium; assembly: GCA_016288755.1. GTDB lineage: Bacteria > Bacillota > Clostridia > Oscillospirales > Ruminococcaceae > Firm-04. Next base: position 751 of record JAEELE010000124.1, on the reverse strand, counting down.
CCGTGACCGCACCGGAACAGGCGAATACAATGAAACCGATCAGCACCGAACGGAAACAGAGATACATGAACTGACGAAGCATGTATTTGGGCTCGGGCATTCCTCTCACCTCGCTCATTCAGGACAGATATCATTCACAGTAAGTATAGCACACTTGGCTGCAAAAGTCATCCGAATCTCCGGCAAAACCCGTGCTTTTCGGGAAATTGCACAGCAATGACCGGGGATGTGCTTCTGAAATTGAGCGAAAAGCACTTTCCCCGCTGTTTACTGCCAAAGCGGCAGTTGACTTGTCCCGAATGATGTTATAAAACGGTAGTAAGGAGAACATATCCTGCGCTGCGGGGCAAAGATGAAGGTGGTTTCCAAATGAAGAAGTATCTGTATCTTGCAATGACGCTCTGTGCCGCCGTCGGATTTGCCTACGGGCTGCTCCGGTTTTTCCGTTCAAAATCTGCGCTGTATATCCGTATGATTGTATACGGCATCGGCTGCGCGATGCTCGGGCGGCTCTTTGAGACATTGCAGCTGTTCACTGTGGGGCGAATTCAGGACGGCTTTCACGTCGGCATTCTGGGCGCTGGTCAGAGGCTTCGGCTCGGGTCTGGTGCACGGTGTCTGCACGGTCATGGTCGGGTACGGCATTTCGTACATCAAAAAGCGCCGCAAGCTGTTTTTCTGCGGCACCTTCGCGCTGCTCTCCGCCGCGATCATCTATCACGCGACCTATAATCTGCTCGTGCAGTCGGAT